>JBBDWW010000115.1:0-6752 GCA_040902645.1 Dongiaceae bacterium
CCGGCTACAATATCACCTTCGACGCGCGCTTCGTGTGGATGCGCCAGAAGCGCATTCAGGGCAGCCATTTCGCGAACCTGCTGCAGGCAGCCCAGGCAAACCAGCTCGTGATCGAACGGCGCATCGATCCCTGCATGTCGGAGGTGTTTTCCTGGGCCGATATTCCGCGCGCGCATACCAAGATGTGGAAGAATCAGCACAAGCCGGGCAACATGGCGGTGCTGATCCAGGCGAAGCGCCCCGGCCTGCGTACGCTCGAGGACGCGGCGGAGGAATAGGAGCGCTCGCGCGCGCGACAATCAGGTGGAACGACGCCCGAGCAATCAAGGACTGCCTTCAAAGCACAATCGCCCTCATCCTGAGCCAGTCGATGGATGAGGGCACAGGACGCCTCATGCTTCGACTGGCTCAGCATGAGGATCTGAGGACTGTGTTGCAGTACCCAACCCCTCCCCCTACCCCCTCCCGCAAGGGGAGGGGGTGATGTAGATGATCCGGATGAACTTATCGGCAGCCCACAACACGGACACGTCGCGCCTCCCCGACCTGCTGCCGCTCTGCGCGGCCGCATTGGGCGAGGCGGACGCACTGGTCGCGCGGCTGAAGGCGGCCGTCGCCGAAAGCGTGACCCGCGCCGGCAAGATCGACGCGGCTTTGCTCGATCGCGAACAGTTTGCCGCACACGGCCTCTCCTGGTTCGCGACCTATGCGATGGCGCTGCGCGAGTTGCTGCATTGGGCCGAACGGCTCGAGGCGGCCGGAAGACTCGGCGCGCGCGAGGCGCTCATTCTGCAGATCGGGTTCGGCGAGTATCTGGCGCAAATGGCCGGCGGGCTGCCCATGAGCCAGGGGGAAATCGCGCGCGCCGCCGATTGCGGGATCGACGCGCAGGAATTCGCCGCCGCCCGTCCCGTCGCTGCGCTGATCGCATCCAGCGGCAACGCGGCGCGCATGCGACTGGCCACTCTGATCGCCGATGGCGATTTCGGCGAGCCGGCACTCGGCGACGAGACGCTCGCCATGGTGCGCGACCAGTTCCGCCGCATCGCCGACGATCACGCCGCCGAAGCGCATGACTGGCATCGCAAGGACGAGCTGATTCCGATGTCGGTCATCGAGGAACTGGCCGGGCTCGGCATCTTCGGCCTGACCGTGCCGGAAGAATTCGGCGGGCTCGGCATGGGCAAGATTGCGATGTGCGTCGTCACAGAAGAACTCGCGCGCGGCTATATCGGGCTCGGTTCGCTCGGGACCCGCTCGGAGATCGCGGCCGAACTGATCCGGCTCGGCGGCACCGAAGTACAGAAGACGGAGTGGCTGCCGAAACTTGCCTCGGGCGAGATATTGCCGACGGCGGTGTTCACCGAACCCTCGACCGGCTCGGATCTCGGCGCGCTCAAGACCCGCGCGGTGCGCGACGGCGACATCTATCGCATCACCGGCAGCAAGACCTGGATCACGCATGCGGCGCGCTCGGACATGATGACCCTGCTCGCGCGAACCGATCCGAACTCGACCGACTGGCGCGGGCTTTCGATGTTCCTCGCACCCAAGCCGCGCGGCACCGATGCCGATCCGTTTCCTGCAACGGGCATGACCGGCAGCGAGATCAAGGTGCTCGGCTATCGCGGCATGAAGGAATACGAGCTCGCCTTCGAAAATTTCGCCGTGCCGGCGGCGAACCTGCTCGGTGGGCAGGAGGGCAATGGCTTCAAGCAGCTCATGGCGACCTTCGAAAGCGCGCGGGTGCAGACGGCGGCGCGCGCCGTCGGCGTCGCGCAGAATGCGCTGGAGCTTGCTCTATCCTATGCGCAGGAGCGCATCGCCTTCGGCAAAAAGATCGCCGAGTTTCCGCGCGTCGCGCTCAAGCTTGCGATGATGGCGACCGAGACTATGATCGCGCGGCAACTCACCTACTTCGCGGCACGCGAAAAGGACGGTGACCGGCGCTGCGATATCGAGGCCGGCATGGCGAAGCTGCTGGCGGCGCGCATCGCCTGGGCCGCCGCCGACAATGCACTGCAGGTGCATGGCGGCAACGGCTATGCCGAGGAATATGCGGTGAGCCGTGTGTTGTGCGATGCGCGCATTCTCAACATTTTCGAGGGCGCGGCCGAAATCCAGGCGCATGTCATCGCGCGGGGACTACTCAGCGGGCGGAATTAGGCGCGCGGCACTGTCAGCGGTCCCCTAACCCCTGCCGAAGCCATTTCTCGCATTCGACGACAACCAGCACCGCAATGCCAACGCCAATCACGAGGAGTCCCTCGGTGAGCGCGACCGACCGCGTACCGAAGATCGTGTGCATCAACGGAAGATAGGTGAAGCCAAGTTGGGCGACGGTCACACCCGCGACGCCGATCAGCACAGCCCGGGTGCCGAGCAAGCCTCGCCAGGTCAAAGCGGGGCCGTGCACGAAGCGCACACTGAATAGATAAAAAATCTCCATCACCACGAGCGTGTTGACCACCAGCGTGCGTGCGGTCTCGATCGGAAACCCGCGATACTCCGCCCAGTAGAAGACGCCGAAGGCGCCCGCGACGAAGAGCAGCGACACGAATCCGATCTGCCAGAGCAACGCGCCGGTCAACACCCTGCTTCGCGATGGCCGTGGCGGACGCTGCATCGTGCCGGGCTCCGTCGGCTCGAAGGCCAGAGTCACTCCGAGCGCGATCGCCGTAATTAAGTTGATCCAGAGGATCTGCACGGGCGTTATCGGCAAGGCAAGGCCGAAGGCGATTGCCGTGAGGATGGTCAGAGCCTCGCCGCCATTCGTCGGCAGCGTCCAGTGGATCACTTTCATCAGGTTGTCGTAAACGGTGCGCCCTTCGCGTACGGCGGCTACGATCGACGCAAAATTGTCGTCGGCCAGCACCATATCGGCCGCCTCCTTGGCGGCCTCGGTGCCCTTGAGACCCATGGCAACCCCGACATCCGCCCGCTTGAGTGCCGGCGCATCGTTAACGCCGTCGCCGGTCATGGCGACGGTCAGTCCGTCGGCCTGCAGCGCCTCGACCAGCCGCAGTTTGTTTTCTGGAGTCGTGCGCGCAAAGACAGCGGCATTGCGCACGGCATTGCGCAGCCCCGTCTCATCGAGAGCGTCCAGTTGCTGTCCGGTGAAAACCATCGGATCATTGGCGAGGCCTAATTGCCGGGCGATTTCGCGGGCCGTCACCGCATGATCACCGGTGATCATCGCGACGCGAATGCCTGCCGACGCGCAATCGTGCACCGCCGCGATTGCCTCGTCGCGCGGCGGGTCGATGAATCCGACGATCCCCAGCAGAATCGCGCCGCCCTCCAGATCGGCCGGATCGAGCTTTTGCCGGTCGCGTGCGATTGGCTTGATCGCGATAGCAATAATTCGCTCGCCTCGAGCGGCCAACGCATCCGCCTTCGCCCGCCACACGACCGCCTCCAGCGCGCGGTCGCCGCCCTGGTGCCGAACCGTCGTGCACATTTCGAACAGGCGCTCGGGCGCGCCCTTGATCAGAATGAATGCGCTGTATTGAGCGCCGCCTTCTCCGTCATGGTGCAATGTCGCCATGAAGCGATGCTGGGAATCGAACGGCATCTCGTCGATGCGCGCGAGGCGCCGGCGTACAGCCTCAGGTTCGATGCCCGCCTTCATCGCCAGCGTGACGAGAGCGCCTTCCATCGGATCGCCGGCCACGATCCAGCCCGCTTCACCGTGGCGGAGTCCGCAATCGTTGCAATGCAGCCCGGCCCGGATAAGTTCGATAAGGGCCAGCTCGTCGGTCGGATCGAGCACTCGATCGCCGCTGCGAAACTCGCCGGCCGGGTCGTAGCCTACGCCCGTGATCTCGTACTCGCCGTCCCCCGTGACGATGGTGCGAACAGTCATCTCGTTGCGGGTGAGCGTGCCAGTCTTGTCCGAACAGATCACCGACACCGATCCCAGCGTTTCGACAGCCGGCAGACGACGGATGATCGCATTGCGCGCCGCCATTTTCTGCACGCCAATCGCGAGGGTGATCGTCATGACGGCGGGCAGCCCTTCGGGGATTGCCGCCACCGCAAGCCCGACGACGACCATGAATGCGTCGACCGCCGCATAGTCTCGGACGGTTACGGCAAACAGAAAGGTCAGCCCCGAGATACCGAGAATAACGATTGCCAGTCGCCGGGCGAATCGGTCCATCTGTCGGATAAGCGGTGTCTTCAGAGTTTCGACTTGGCCGATCAGCGCACTTACGAGTCCCAGTTGGGTGCGCACACCGGTCTCAGCCACAACGCCGATCCCCTGGCCGGTTGCCACGAAGGTGCCCGAAAATGCCATGGAGGTTCGGTCGCCGAGCGGCGCATCGACCGATACCGGCTCCGTCGATTTGTCCGCCACGACCGATTCGCCGGTCAGAACCGCTTCGTCAATTTTGAGATTGCGCGCGCGGATCAAACGCAGATCGGCGGAGATGCGATCACCGGCCTCAATCAGCACGATGTCGCCCGGTACGAGCCGGTCCGCCGGCACGGTCAGGCGTTGCCCGCTGCGAACGACTGACGCCCTTGGGTCGATCATTCCTTTGATCGCCTCCAGCGCCCGCTCGGCGCGGCCCTCCTGGATGAAACCGATCGCTGCATTCGCAAGCACGACGCCGAAGATTACCGACGCATCGACCGCATGATCGAGGAGCAAAGCCAGGACGGCCGCCCCCAACAGCACGTAGATGAGGAGATTATGGAACTGCAGCGCGAGGCGAAGGAGCGGGCCCTGCCGCTTCCTCGCCGGCAGACGATTCGGACCGACGGTTTCCAACCGGGTTGCGGCTTCGGTTTCACTGAGGCCGCGCGGCGTCGTGTTCAGCGCCTCGAGGGCCGCCGTCGCATCGCGCGCGTGCCAGGCGATCGGTTCTGCACCGGGCAATGCGGCGCCATTGCCGCCACGTCCTGACCGCAGCCCGGATTGTTGAAACGGTTGGTCAACGACCACGATATCTACATCTCCTTCAGATGCCTGCATCTGGAACTTTTTCGGACTTCGGCAACCTCAATCGGCCGCGCCGCACCCTTGCGGCCTGGAAGGTACAATTAATCGGGAGTGAGCGCCGGGTTTTTGCGGCGCCCAGGCGATCCGGTGGATATCTCTTGCTGCCTTTTCCCCTCTCGCCCGCGGCCCCGGGCCCGGTTAAGCTTGGCCCATGATCGGTACCGTCGTCCTTCTGATCGTCATCGCCATTCCTGTGGCGGTCGGTGCCTATGTCTGGATGACCTACAACCGCCTGGTCGCCCTGCGGAATCGCATCGACGAGGCGTGGAGCGACATCCAGGTGCAGATGAAGCGGCGCTACGATCTCGTGCCGAACCTGGTCGAGACCGTGAAGGGCTATGCGACGCAGGAACGAGAAGTCTTCGAGAGTGTCGTCAAGGCGCGGTCGGCCGCGATGGCGAACCAGGGCACGGCTGCCGAGCAGGCGAAGAGCGAGAACATGCTGACCGGTGCGCTGAAAAGCCTGTTTGCGCTGGCCGAGGCCTATCCCGAACTCAAGTCGAACGAGAACTTTCTTGAGATGCAGCGCGATCTCGCCGAGATCGAGGACCATATCCAGCGCTCGCGCCGATTCTATAACGGCTCGGCGCGCGAGATGAACGATGCGGTGCGGCAGTTCCCGAGCAATCTCGTCGCCGGCGCCTTCAAATTCGGTACGGCGACCTATTTCGAACTCGACGCCGACGAGGCGGAAGCCGCGCGCAAGCCGGTGCCAGTCGACTTCAAGCGATGATCCGAATTCGCGCGGCCGGACTGTTCGGCGCCGCGCTGCTCGCCTTCGTCACATTTTCCGCCGTCGCACCGGCACTCGCTGAAGAGCGCATCCTCGATTTCGACGTCAAGATCGTGGTCGAGGCCGACGGCGCGATATCGGTCACCGAAGCGATCACGGTGAAGGTCGAGGGCGACCAGATCAAACGCGGTATCTTCCGCGACATTCCCTTCGGCAGCAGCGGCCGCGGCGGTTTCGAGGTAATCGAAGTCACGCGCAACGGCGAACCGGAACCCTGGGACACCGAATCGATTTCAGATGGCGTCCGCATCCGCATCGGCGATCCCGATGTGCTGCTGCCCGAGCGTGCGCAGACCTACCTGATCCGCTACCGGATGGAAGACCAGGTCGGCTACGCGGAAGACCATGACGAGATCTACTGGAATGCGACCGGCAATGAATGGGCGTTCCCGATCGACCGCGCACGGGCTCTGGTCATTCTGCCGGGGAGCGCCGACGTGCTCGAGGCGCACGGCTATACCGGCTATGTCGGCGAGAGCCGCCAGGACTATGTGCAGCGCGCGATGGGCGACAAGAGCGTGCTATTCGAGACGACCGCCGTCTTGCGGCCGGGCGAAGGGCTGACGGTTGCCGTGGGATTCCCCAAGGGTGTCGTTACGCCGCCGTCGACGGCCGATCGTCTGCTCCGTCATGGCGCCGGTTCCGGCACGCTGATCGGCGCCGGCGGCCTGCTGCTTGTGCTGCTCTATTATCTTTTTGCCTGGAGCCGCGTCGGCCGCGATCCCGAAGGCGGCCCCGTCATCGCACAATGGGACAGCAAACTGCCGCCCGCCGCGATGCGTTACCTCGATCGCATGCGTTTCGATTCGATGACGTTCGTAAGCGCGATCGTCAGTATGGCCGCCAAAGGCTGGCTGCGCATCGAGGAATCCGAAAAGAAAAAATACACGGTCGTGCGACGCGACGACATCGACGAAGCCGCGAAGAGGCCGCTTTCGCCGGGCGAACGCA
>JBBDWW010000116.1:0-6739 GCA_040902645.1 Dongiaceae bacterium
ATGGATATCGGCCTCTTCTTCGGCTCGGTGCAGGCGACGCTCAACCATCTGCTGCTGGTCGATCTCCTCTGGACGCGGCGGCTGCGCGGCGAGCCGAACGGCGCCACCTCGCTCACGGAAATCCTGCACGATGATTTCGCGAGCCTGCGCAAGGCGCGCGTGGCGGAAGACGATCGCTTCATCGCCTTCGTCGACAGCCTCCAGCCTGCCGATCTCGCGAAGGCGATCCGGTACAAGCCGATTCTCGGCAAAGGCGAATTCGAGGAGGCGCGCGCCGACCATATTCTCGCAACGCTCAACAATCACCAGACCCATCATCGCGGCCAGGTGCATGCGGCGCTGACGCAGGCCGGCATCGAGCCGCCCGCGCTCGATGTTCTCTATTTTCTCGAGGAGATCGGCGAGGCCGGCAAGCCGGGGTCGGTCAGGAACTGAGACCCCGTCGCGCGCGCCGGCACGCGCAGCGACCGTACTAGCGGCCGGTCTCGCCGCCTGCGCCCATGTCGTTCGCAGGCTTGGGCGCTGCGGGCGCCTTCGCGACCGCGACCAGAGCCGGGCGCAACAGCCGCTCGTCATGCATGACGTAGCCGGGCTGCAGCACCTGGGCGACATGGCCGGGCGCCGTGTCCGCGGTTTCGAGTTCGAACATCGCCTGATGACGGTGGCTGTCGAATTTCTCGCCCTTCGGGTCGATCTTGCGGATGCGATGGCGCTCGAACGCAGAGGCTATCTCGCGCTGGGTCGCGGCCACGCCCTCATGCAGCGTCTTCAGCGCCGGGTCGTTCGCGAGCGCGTCTTCCGGGATATTGGCGAGCGCGCGATCGAGATTGTCGGCAACCGCGAGCAGGTCCTTGGCGAGCGCGGCACCCGCGAACTTGACCGCATCCTCGCGCTCGCGCGCGGCACGCCGGCGCTGGTTCTCGCTTTCGGCCAGAGCGCGCAAGAGCTGATCCTTATATTGCGCCGCCTCGGCGCGCGCGCCCTCAACCTCTTCGCGAACCACGACGAGCTCGTCGCGCAGCACGGCCAGCGGATCGATCGGCTCTTCCTCGTCGAGCGCGAAAAGCGGGTCGCCGCCGGCGCCAGAATCGCCCGTCGAATCGCCCATCGAATCGCCCGCCGCCGTATCGCCCGGCTTTTCCGGTGCCGGCTTTGATTGCTGTCCCGGCTTTGATTGCTGTCCCGGCTTCGCCGGCTGGGCCGGCTGGGCCGGCTGGTTCGGCTGCGCGGGATCGGACGCGGAGCGCCCGGCACCGTTCACGCTGTCCTCGCCGTTCTCATCGTCGAGCGGATTGTGGTTCGGTTCGGATTTATTGTCCGGCATGATTCCTGCCCGGTTCCTTCCTGAAATTTGTCAGACGTCCTGCTTCGCAGATGTCAGCCGACGAGGCGGCCGATCACCTTGGCGGTATAGTCCACCATCGGGATGATGCGCGCATAGTCGATGCGCATCGGCCCGATCACGCCGATCGCGCCGACCACGCGGTCGCGTCCGCTGCGATAGGGCGCAATGACCAGCGAACAGCCGGTCAAACCGAACAATTCGTTCTGGGCGCCGATGAAGATGCGAATGCCGTCGGCCTGTTCGGCCGCCCCCAAAAGCCGCGCGAACGCGTCCTTGGTTTCGAGCGCCGCGAACAGGCCGCGCACCCGTTCGAGATCGGCGATGCCCTGCACGTCGTCGAGCAGATGCGACTGGCCGCGTACGATCAGCACGCCGCCGCTGTCGTTGCCGCCGCCGCCCCAGCTTGCGAGCCCGGCCTCGACCACGCGCGCGGTAAGCTGATCGAGCTCGGCGCGCTGCTGCGTGATTTCCGCGAGTACCTCCGTGCGCGCTTCGCCGATGGTACGGCCGGTGAGCCGGCTCGAGAGATAGTTGCCGGCCTCGATCAGCGAGGCGGCGGGCAGGCCCATCGGCAGATCGATCAGCCGGTTCTCGACCTGATTGTCTTCTGTCACCAGCACGACCAGCGCGCGACCGGGCCCGAGGCGCACGAATTCGATATGTTTCAGCGCGCTCTCGGCCTTGGGTGCGACGACCACGCCGGCGCAGTTGGAAAGACCGGAGAGCATCGTGCTCGCCTGCTCCAGCATTTCGGGAAAGGTGCGGCCGGCGGCATTGCATTGCGCGTCGATCGAGCGGCGCTCGTCCTCGGAGAGATCGCCGAGCTGCAGCAGCCCGTCGACGAAGAGCCTCAGGCCGAGATCGGTCGGCAGCCGGCCGGCCGAGGTATGCGGCGCCTGGAGCAGCCCGGCATCCTCGAGATCGGACATCACATTCCGGATGGTCGCCGGCGACAGGCCGAGGCCAAGCCGGCGCGAGAGCGTGCGCGAGCCAATGGGCTCGCCGCTTTCCACATAAGCGTCGACGATATGCCGGAAGACCTCGCGGGCACGCTCCGAGAGCCCGCCGATCAGATTCTCGGTGGACGGTGTCTGCACATTCATTGCCTTGACCATCGGGTAATGCGCGAAACTTAGTAACGACCCCTCGGAGCGTCAATGCGCGGGCGATAAATCGAGCCTTCCGGCGCGCCCGTCTCGGCCCATACGGCAATGCTGGACCCTTCGCGTCGCGCGAGCTAGCTTCTCGGCCCGTATCGCCCATCTGTTGCCGGCGCCAATCGGGCGATCCACAGGGAGAATCCGGTCCATGCGCCCCTCCGGCCGCGCCGCCGACGCACTTCGCAGCATTTCGCTGGAAATCGACGTCAACAAATACGCCGAAGGCTCCTGCCTCGCGCAGTTCGGCGACACGAAGGTGCTGTGTCTCGCCACGGTCGAGGATCGCGTGCCGCCCTTCCTCAAGGGCACCGGCAAAGGCTGGGTCACGGCGGAATACGGCATGCTGCCGCGCGCAACCGACACCCGGACCGAGCGCGAGGCGGCTTCCGGCAAGCAGAGCGGCCGGACGCAGGAGATCCAGCGGCTGATCGGCCGTTCCTTGCGTGCCGTCACCAACATGACCGGTTTCGGCGAACGGCGCGTCCGGCTCGATTGCGACGTGCTGCAGGCCGATGGCGGCACGCGTACCGCCGCGATCACCGGCAGCTTCGTCGCGCTCCATCTTGCGTTCGCGCATCTCAAACGCATCGGCCTCGTGCCGGCCGTGCCGCTCAGCGACCATGTCGCCGCCGTTTCCTGCGGCATCGTGAAGGGCGAGGCGGTGCTCGATCTCGATTACGCCGAAGACAGCAGCGCCGAGGCGGATGCGAATTTTGTGCTGACCGGCAAAGGCGGCATCGTCGAAATCCAGGCGACCGCCGAGGCGGCACCGTTCGAACAGGCGCCGTTTGACCGGATGCTCGAACTCGCCCGCCACGGCATTGCGCAGCTTGTCGATGCGCAGCGCGCCGCGATCGCGCAGGGTTCGTGAACACGCATATCGTCTGCGAACCCGATCCGCTGCAGCGCGCGGGCATCTGCCGCGACATTCTTGCGACCCTGCCCGACTGGTTCGGCATTCCCGATGCGGTCGAGAATTACATCGTCGAGGCGGCAGCCCTGCCGATGCTGGTCGCGCGCGACGAAACCGGTGCGGCGATCGGCTTTGCAACAATCACCGTCGAAAACGCCGACACGATCGAACTGCATCTGATTGCGATCCGGCCCCACGCGCATCGACGCGGCGTTGGGCGCGGATTGCTCGAAGCGGTCGAGGCGCTCGCGCGGCAGGGCCAATACAAATTTCTCAGCGTGAAGACGCTGGCGCCATCGATCGAGGATGCGAATTACGCGGCAACGCGGGCGTTTTATGTCGCGAACGGTTTCGAGCCGCACGAAACATTGCCCGATCTCTGGGGGCCCGACACGTTTTGCCTGGTGATGCGCAAGTCGCTGCGCTGAGCCGCACCGGGTTGACGGATCAACGACCGTGCGCGGCGAGCCAGTCCGCGACATCGAGGTCGGCCGCCTCGCGAAGATCCTGCGGCAGTTGCGCGCCGATCTGTTCGGCCGCGGCGATCGCCTCGAGATCGCCGCTGGTGGCAGCTATCCGATACCAGGCATAGTCCACGATCGGATCGGCTTCGACGCCGCCGCCGGTTTCGAAGATATAGCCGAGATTGAATTGCGCATCGACGACACCAGCCTCGGCCGCCTTGGAAAACCAGTGGATCGCCTCGCCGGCATTTTGCTCGACGCCGGTGCCTTCGAGATAGAAATGGCCGAGCGTGTGCTGCGCGAGCGGAAAACCGAGATCGGCCGAGATCTGCACCCATTGCGCGGCGACGACCGGATCGGGCCCGGCGCCGCGACCATCGAGGATCATCATGCCGATATTGTAGGTCGATTGTGGATTGCCCTGTTCGGCCGCGCGCTTGTACCAGGCAAGCGCCATCGCATCGTTTTGCGCGACGCCGAGCCCCTTCTCATAGAGAACGCCGAGATTATGCTGCGAGAGCGGATCGCCGCCCTCGGCCAGCGGCGTGAAGAGCACGAGCGCGGTCGGATAGTCGCCGCTCTGGAAGGCAACGACCGCATCGTCGAACGGTGCCGCGGACAAAGCCGGCACAAACAGTATCAGGCCGAACACGGTCGCCAGCGTCGTCAGCGCTCGGGCAAACAGGGGCCGGGCATTCATGCGGGCGACAAGACGGGGGACCTGCAATCGCATGGGAACTCGGCCTTTCTGACGGTTCGGGCAGCGGGCGCACGGCCGGGGCTTCTGCCGCCGGCTTATATCGCGCAATTTAGACCAATCTTCCGCCGAAGGAGCAAGGAACGAGGGATGGCCGATCGCCCGCAACCCGCCCGACACCACAGCGAGGAAACGGCAACCCCGCGCCGACTTGCGGGCGGCCGGCTGGTCATCGCGAGCCACAATCCCGGCAAGCGCGACGAGATCGCCGCGTTGATCGCGCCGTTCGGTATCGATGCCGTCTCTGCCGAAACGCTCGGCCTCGCCGAACCGGTGGAAACCGGCGCGACGTTCATCGCCAATGCCCGCCTCAAGGCGGAGCTTGCGGCCCAGGCATCCGGTTTCCCGGCGCTGGCCGACGATTCGGGCCTTGCCGTTTCGGCCCTCGGCGGCCAGCCGGGCATCTATTCCGCACGCTGGGCGGGGCCCGATCGCGATTTCGGCCGCGCCATGCGCCGCATCGCCGAGGCGCTCGATTATCTCGAGACCGAGGACCGCCGCGCGCGCTTCATCTGTGCCCTCGCGCTCGCCTGGCCCGACGGCCATATCGAACGTTTCGAGGGCAGTGTCGAGGGCGTGCTGGTCTGGCCGCCGCGCGGCACGAACGGATTCGGCTATGACCCGGTCTTTCAACCGGCCGGGTTCGACATCACCTTCGGCGAGATGGAACCGGCGAGGAAACATGCGATGAGCCACCGCGCCGACGCATTCCGCCAGCTCGTCGCGACGTGTTTCGGTTCGTCGGGATGAATCACGCGAGAATGTACGTAGCAGGCAAAATGCTATGCTTCCGCCGCAGTTATTTATCGTCATGCCCGGGCTTGACCCGGGCATCCACTGTGCCGATGCACCGCGTCCGGCACCTGGACTCGGAGTGGGGCTGTGAAATGGATCGCCGGGTCAAGCCCGGCGATGACGAACAGAATTGCAGACGCTTCACATCGCATAGCCTGACGCCGGATGCCGCATGAGTTTCACCCGATGACATCCACCGAACCCGGCTTCGGCCTCTATGTGCATTGGCCGTTCTGTTTGTCGAAATGCCCGTACTGCGATTTCAATTCGCATGTGCGCGCGTCGATCGATCACGATCGTTGGCGGGCCGCTTTGCTGCGCGAGCTCGATCACTATGCGGCGCTGACGCCGAACCGCAATTTGACCAGCATCTTCTTCGGCGGCGGCACGCCCTCGCTGATGCATCCGGAAACCGTGGCGGCGATCATCGAGCGCGCGTCGCTTCATTGGGGTTTCGCCGATGGGGCCGAGATCACGCTCGAAGCGAACCCCACCTCGGTCGAACGGGAAAAGTTCGGCGATATCGCAAAGGCCGGCGTCAATCGTGTGTCGCTCGGACTGCAGGCCTTCGACGACGATGCCCTGAAATTTCTCGGCCGCACCCATTCCTTCGCCGAAGGGCTGGCCGCGCTCGATACCGCGATGGGCGCGTTCCGCCGCGTCAGTTTCGATCTGATCTATGCGCGGCCGGGCCAGACGCAATCCGCCTGGGAAGCGGAGCTCACTTGCGCTCTTATGTTCGGCACCGAGCATCTCTCGCTCTATCAGCTCACCATCGAACCCAACACCGTGTTCGAGGGTGCGCATCGCCGCGGCGAGCTTGCGATGCCCGATGAAGACACGACCGCTGCGCTCTACGAGACGACGCAGGCGATGTGCAACGCGGCGGGGCTGCCGGCCTATGAGATTTCAAACCACGCACGGCTGGGCGCCGAATCGCGACACAACCTGACCTACTGGCGTTACGGCGATTATGTCGGCATTGGCCCGGGGGCGCATGGCCGCGTCACCAAAGACGGCGTCAAACATGCGACGCGCCAGCATCGCGCGCCCGAAGCCTGGCTCGACAATGTCGAGCGCGACGGTCACGCGACGCGCACCGACGAACCGCTCGATGCGTCGACGCGGCTCTCTGAAATGATGCTGATGGGGCTCAGACTGCGCGAGGGCATCGCACGTAACCGGTTCATCGCCGAAACCAAAAAGGCGCCGGAGGATCTGTTCGATCCGCGGCGCCTTGCGATGCTGGTCGAGGGCGGTCTCGTCGAGATCGACGAAGCCGGGTTGCGGGCTACCGATGCGGGG
>JBBDWW010000117.1:0-1071 GCA_040902645.1 Dongiaceae bacterium
GCGACCGCATGGACGAGTATTACAAATACTGCGGCACCGCGAACACGATCGGCGTGCCGTTCGACCTCATCACGCCGAAGCAGGTGAAGGAGCTTTGGCCGCTCTGCAATATCGAAGGGCTGGTCGGCGCGCTCTATCATCCGCAGGACGGCCATGTCGCACCGGCCGACGTGACGATGGCGCTTGCGAAGGGCGCGCGCACCGGCGGCGCCGAGATCTATCGCCAGACCAAGGTGACCGGCATCGAACAGCTCCCGTCCGGCGAATGGAAGGTGAAGACCGACAAAGGCGACATCGCCTGCGAGCATATCGTGACCGCGACCGGTTCCTGGGCGCGGCAGGTCGGCAGGATGGTCGGGCTCGATCTGCCGGTTATCGCGGTCGAGCATCAATATCTGATCACCGAGGAAATTCCCGAACTCGTCGAGCGCAAGCGCCAGGGCCTGCCGGAGATGGCGGTGCTGCGCGAGAGCGACGCCTCTTACTACATGCGCGAGGAGCGTCAGGGCCTCATTCTCGGGCCTTATGAAAAAGGCGCGCCGGCCTGGGCAGTCGACGGCGTCTCCGAGGATTTCGGACAGGAACTGCTCGCGCCCGATCTCGAACGGCTCGAGCCGCATATCAATGCCGCGATCAATCGCGTGCCGGTCTTCGGCACGGCCGGCATCAAGGATTGCATCAACGGCCCGATCCCCTACACGCCGGACGGCAGTCCGCTGATCGGACCGGCCTGGGGGCTCAAGAATTTCTGGCTCAACGAGGGTCATAGTTTCGGCATCACCGCGGCCGGCGGTTCGGGTTGGCAGCTTGCCGAATGGATCGTCGAGGGCGAACCCGGCATCGACATGTGGGACGTCGATTCCCGTCGTTTCGGCGATTACGCCAACAAGAACTACACGAAGATCAAGAACGAGGAGACCTACGAGCATGTCTTCATCGTTCACTATCCGCTCGAGGAACGTCCCGCCGCGCGGCCGGCCAAGACCGCGCCCTGTTACGACCGGCTGAAATCGCTGGGCGCCGTGTTCGGCCAGCGCTTCGGCTGGGAACGCGCCAACTGGTTCGCGCCCA
>JBBDWW010000118.1:0-6710 GCA_040902645.1 Dongiaceae bacterium
GTTTCCGCGATCCGATCATCATTCTGATCGCGTTGCCGACCTCGATGTTCGGCGCATTGTTGCCGCTATCCCTCGGCGGCTCGGTCGGATTGCTCAGCATCAATATCTATTCGCAGATCGGCCTCGTGACCTTGATCGGGTTGATCGCCAAGCACGGCATCCTGATGGTGGAATTTGCCAACCGTTTGCAGGTCGAGCGGGGCTACTCGCGGCGCGAGGCGATCGAGGAGGCGGCGGCGGTTCGCCTGCGGCCAATCCTGATGACCACAGCGGCGATGGTGGTCGCGATGGTGCCGCTGCTTACCGCGAGTGGTGCGGGCGCACGCAGCCGGTTCGATATCGGCCTGGTGATCGCCGCCGGCATGACGATCGGCACGTTGTTCACCTTGTTCGTGACGCCGACCGTCTACACCTTCATCGCCCGCGACTATCGTGCGTCGGAAGCGCTGCGCGCAAGCCGTACCGCCGCGCCGAACGTGGAAGAGGGCGGCCGCGCCTGATCGCTTCCGTCGGCACCGTTCCGGTTATCGGGGTTCCAGGTGCCGCCGCGGGAGGGTGCGCATATGTTCGAGTATCTGCGCTACATCCTTTCCAATCCGCGCCTGCTGGCGTTCGGGTTTCTGATGACACTGGGATCTTCGTTCGGGCAGACCTACTTTATCGCCTTGTTCAGCGACGAGTTGCGGGCGGCGTTCGATCTCGGGCATGGCGCGTTCGGTTCGGTCTATTCGCTCGCGACGCTGACCAGCGCCGGACTGATGCTGCTGGTCGGCCATCTGATCGACCGGATCGACCTGCGGCTCTATAGCGCGCTTGTTTGCGTCCTGATGATCGCCGCCGCGGTTTTCATGTGGCGGCTGCCCGCAGGCTCGATCGCCTATCTCTACGTGGCGTTTCTGTTGCTGCGTTTCGGCGGGCAGGGGCTGCTCAGTCACACGGGCCTGACTGCCGTTGCCCGGTACGCGTCGTCTGGCCGCGGCAAGGCGGTCGCGCTTGCGGCGCTTGGCTATTCCGCCGGCGAGGCAATCCTGCCGCTGGCGGTGATCTCGCTGGTGGCGCTGTTCGACTGGCACAGCGTCTGGGGTTTCATCGCGCTCGCGCTCGCCGTCGTGCTGCTGCCGCTGTCGCAGTTCCTGCTGCGCGGCCACGGCGCGCGGCACGCCGCGCTCATGGCGCAGATCGACGGCATGGGGGGCGAGGCCAATGAGCGGCAGTTCACCCGCGGCCAGGTTTTGCGCGACGGCTTCTTCTGGTTGCTGCTGCCCGCCGTGCTCGCGCCGGCCTTCATCAATACCGGAATCTTTTTCAACCAGCGCACGATCGTGTCCGAAATGGGCTGGGACATGCGGCTGTTTGCGTTGGGATTCACGACCTATGCCATCGTGACGGTGATCTCCTCGCTGGCCAGCGGCCCCCTGATCGACCGGCTGGGCGCGCGGCGCGTCTATCCCTATGTGCTGTTGCCACTGGGCGCAGCGTTGATCGTTCTCGGGCTATTCGACGCACCTGTCGTTGCGATCTTGTTCATGGCATTGGCGGGAATGTCCGTCGGCGTGCATCACACCGCGACGACGGCGCTCTGGGCCGAAATCTACGGCGTGCGGCATCTTGGCGGGATCAAGGCGATGGCAGCCTCGCTGATGGTGTTCTCGACTGCGCTCTCGCCCGCCTCGATGGGATGGCTGATCGATGCGGGCTTCTCGATGGCCACGATTTCTTTGTTGAGCTGCGGCTGGGTGGTCGTTGCGACGCTGCTGATCCTGGTCGCAGTCCGGCGCCGGCGCGCGATCGTAGCACCGGTGAACCCGTCGGGTGTCTGAATGGCCGTAGGCCGTTGCCGACCGATGCGCGATCGCTAGTGGCCCGACCCTTCGTCGGCCGGGCTGTGCGCCTTGTAGATGTCCGGGTTTTCTTCGCCCTCGGCCACCAGGAAACCGACCAGGCCGCGTTCGAGCCGCGACAGCGCGTGGTCGACCAGGAGATAGCGTCCCGGCACGTCGAGCGCGAACTCGGTGACCACGGCGCCACCCGGCGGCACCAGCACGGTCTGGACCGCTTCATTCGGCGGGGTCACGAGATCGCCCCAGGCATAGACGCGGTCGAAGATCTCGCCGATCACATGGAACGACGAGGTGTAGTTCGGCCCGCCAACGCCAAAGAACATCCGCACCGATTCCCCGACATTCACTTGCATCGGATGCTCGGTCGTCAGCGCATTGACTGTGCCGTTGAACACGACATATTCTGCCTGCTCGGCGAGGAGTTTTTCGATGCTGAACTCTTGCAGCCCGCTCTGGCCGAACGGCTCATGCGTATAAAGTTCGCCCTGCATGACATAGAATTCGTGATCGACCCTCGGCAGGCCGCCTTCCGGTTCGACCAGGATCATGCCGTACATGCCGTTGGTGATGTGGTGCGCCACCATCGGCGTCGCGCAGTGATAGACATAGAGTCCCGGCTTGAGCGCCTTGAACTCGATCATCTTGGCTTCGCCGGGGTCGGCTTGGGTGTGCGCGGCACCGCCGCCGGGCCCGGTCGCGGCATGGAAATCGACCGAATGCACCATCGATGAATCGTGGTGATTCGAGAGCGTCACCACGACCGTGTCGCCGACCCGGACGCGCAGCATCGGGCCGGGCACCGTGCCGTTGAAGGTCCAGTACTCGTAAGTGGTGCCGTCGTCGAGCAGTCCGACCAGCTCGACCGCCTCGAGCTCAACCTCGATGCGCCGCGGTTCCTGCCAGTTGACCGGCCCCGGCAGGTGGGTCGGGTCGAGCGATACGATGGTATCCGGCACCGCCATCTCTTCCGGCGGCGCAGGTTCCGAAACGACAAGCTCGCCGACCATCCCCGCTTCGCGATGGCCGGGAAGGGTGCAGAAATAAGTGATCGTGCCGACTTCGGAAACCTGGAACGCGATCGTCGTGCCGGCGCCGGTGCCGAGCACGCGCTGCGAGCGGATGCCGAGTTCTTCGATCGCAATATCGTGGATTGCGCCCTCGCCGTTGATCAGCGAAATCTGCACGATGTCACCCACGGTGGTGCGCAGGACGGGGTTGACCACGCCTTCGATTGTGCCGCCGACGCCGATATAGACCATGCGGCCGTCGGCAATGCCGGTGCGCAGGGTGTAGCGGACGTCCGGCGTGTAGGCGCCGTCGATCGAGGCCTCCCGGAGGTCCGCCCCCGAATCTTCGGAAGCGGTGGTCTCCGCCGCCTGCGCCAGCAGTGCTGCGACGTCAGCCGGCGGCGCCTCCAGCACGTCGCCGAGGAAGGCGATGAGATGCGCACGATCCGTTGCTCTTTGCACGCCGCCGTAAAGCATTTTCATGCCAGGCACCACGCGGAACGGCGCTGCAAGGAACGTGTCGAGCGTCTCGGGCGTCCATACGATCTCGGAATTGCGCAAGGCATCGGAATAGTCGTAACCCTCGACGCTTCCTGCTTTGCTGCCGAATAACCCAAAAAAGCTCGGTCCGGTCTTGTTCTCGCCGGGCAGAAAGCTGTGACAGCCCGCGCATCGTCTGAATACTTCGCGACCGGCTTCGATCGGATCTTCGTCGATGGTCTGCGCCTGGCCGGCCATCGGAATAAAGACCGCAAAAAGACCGGAAAGCAGCATCTGGCGGGCGTTCATGGTGAGCTTCCCCTTTGCGGATGGCACCTGGAACGAAACCGGGCACGGCCACTCTTTCAAACGTGGTCGTATCGCCGGGTCGAATCAGGTGACGTCCTGCCGCACCTGATGCCGGAGGGAAGCACCGCTTGCCTCCGCTAGAGGGTCGATGCCGGAGCTTTCTCGCGCGGCAGCACGGCGTTCAGCAGCACGCCCGCGATGGCGGCCAGCGCCATCGGCGAGATGGAAAAGCTGCTGTTGGCGAACTGGATCGTCGCCCCGCCGATGCCCAGCACAAGGATCGTCGAGACGATCAGCAGATTGCGTTTGTCGCCGAGATCGACCTTACCTTCGATCAGCGTCCGGACGCCCGACGATGCGATCACGCCGAAGAGCGCGATCGATACGCCACCCATCACTGCCATCGGAATGGTTTTGAGGAACGCGGCGAGGATGCCGACAAAACCCAGCAGGATTGCCAGAACCGCGGCGCCACCGATCACCCAGACGCTAAAAATGCGCGTAATCGCCATCACCCCGATATTCTCGCCGTAGGTCGTATTCGGCGGGCCGCCGATCAGCGCAGCCAGCGCGGTTGCGACGCCATCGCCGGCAAGCGTGCGCGCGAGGCCTGGCTTCTTGAGGAACTCGCGGCCGACGATGCGGCTGAGTACGACCATGTCGCCGATATGCTCGGCCATCGTCACGAGTGCGACCGGCGCGATCAGCAGGATCATGGCAAGTACCGACACGCCATCGGTTAAGCCGGAAAAGGCGAGGGTGAAATCCGGCAGCGCGAAGAACGAGGCGCCGGCGAGCGGCGCAAAATCGACGAAGCCGGCGACGGCAGCGATGGCATAGCCGACCACGATCCCGAGCAGGATCGGAATCACGGTGAAGAAACCCTTGAGCACGATCGCGAACACGAAAATCGCCGCCAGCGTCGCGAGCGCCACCAGGAAATGCGGCAGGCTGTAGCCGCCGCCACCCGCCGTGTTGGTTGCCATACCGACCGCAATGGTCGCGAGGCCGAGGCCGATGACGACGATGACCGGTCCGACGACAACCGGCGGCAGCAGACGCAGGAGCCATTCGGTCCCGAAGGCACGAAGGGCGGCGGCGACCGCGACGTAGACGCCGCCGGCTGCGAACGCACCGATCATTGCGCCGGCCGGCCCGCCGATCGCCGATGCGGCAATGATCGGGCCGATGAAGGCGAAGGAGGATCCGAGATAGGCCGGCACCTGGCCGCCGGTGATCGCGATAAATACCAGCGTTCCGAGCCCGCTCGAAATCAACGCGACCGCCGGATCGAGGCCGGTCAGCAGCGGCACCAGAACGGTCGCACCGAACATGGCGAAGAGATGTTGCAGGCTCAGCAGGAGAAAGACGGGCGGTGCGGGTCGGTCGCCGACATCGAGCACGCGGTCACGCTGGTCTTGCATGGCAGCCCCCATTGCTTGCAGTCACGCGCGCCATGCCGGCCGGAGCCCCGTCGCCGGCCGAGTCGGCAGCCCGACCATGCTGGCGTGTCGGTCGGCGCGCGGCAAGTGCAGCCGGTGCAACAATTTTGCACGAATTGCCCCGCGCCATTGGCCGGTGCCATGATGCCGCCCGCCGCCGGCCAATACGGGTCGGCGTTTGCCAACGAGACTGCGGCAGGACCGGCGGGAGGAAAGCCTGAGATGGACGAGCATCGCCCCTTCGTCATGGACGAGGAAACCTATCAGCGCATGAAGCGCGAGACGAGCAGTTGGTACTGGTACGGCGTTCCGACGTTCTTCCGCTGCCCGTGGGACGAGAACCCGAACAACGCGGATATCGCCTTCGTCGGCGTGCCGCATTCCTCCGGTAACGGCTCGACCGAGCGCGACCAGCATCTCGCACCCCGCTTCCTGCGCCATGTCTCGGGCTTCTATCGCCGATGCCACGCCAAATACGGCCTCGACCCGTGGGCGGAATGCCGGATCAACGACATGGGCGACGTGCCGCTGCCGGAAGCGATGGTCAACGATATCTGCGTCCAGCATATCGAAGGGTTCTACAAGCGCCTCGACAACGCCAATGTGCGGCCGGTCTCGATCGGCGGCGACCACGCGATCACCGGTCCGATCCTGAAGGCGATCGCCGGCAAGAATGCGAAGATCAGCGGCGGGCGCAAGGCAGCGCTCATTCATTTCGATGCGCATACCGATGCCTACGAGCATATCCCGCATTGGCTCGGCGCCGTGCGCTCGGCCGCGCACTGGGCGGCGTATCTCGTGCGCGAGGGCCATGTCGATGCCGAGAAGAGCACGCAGATCGGCATTCGCGGCAATGTCGTCACCTTGGACTGGCGCGAGACGTCGAACGCGCTCGGCTATCGCGTCATCGGCATCGACGAGTTCCGCGAACTCGGCGTCAAGAAAGTAGTCGAGCTGGTCCGCGAACGGGTCGGCGATTCCCCGGTCTACATCACCTTCGACATGGACGCGCTCGATCCTGTCTATGCGCCGGCCGCTGCCAATCTCGAGCCGGGCTATAGCGGCATGACGCCGGACGATGCAACGCAGACGCTGCACGGTCTGCGCGGCCTCGATGTGATCGGGGCCGACGTCGTCTGCATCGTGCCGACCAAGGACAATCCGAACAACATCACCTCGATGAACGCGATGGTCCTGATGTTCGAACAGATGTGCCTGATCGCCGACCGCTTGCGGACCTTGCGTGGCGTTGCGGCCTGATCGTTCCGGCGGCCACATGGAAAAGTTCGGTATCGGCCAATCGGTCCGGCGGATCGAGGACGAAAGGCTGCTGCGCGGCGAGGCTTGTTTCGGCGACGATCTGCGCGCCGACGGGATGCTGCATCTCGCCTTGCTGCGCTCGCCGCATGCCCATGCCAACATAACTTCGATCGGTACGGCGGAGGCGCTCGCGATGCCGGGCGTGGTCGCCGTTCTGACCGGCGCCGATCTCGAAGCCGAAGGGACCGGCGCGTTGCCGACGTCGCCGCGCACCAACCGCGCCGATGGCAAACCGAGCGAGGGCCCGCCGCGTTTCCCGCTCGCCCGCGGCCGCGTGCGGTTTGTTGGCGACCCGATCGCTGCCGTGCTGG
>JBBDWW010000119.1:0-6700 GCA_040902645.1 Dongiaceae bacterium
ATGGCCTGCCCGTGGTGGTGGCCCCCGATCCGGCGGCCCTTGCGGTCGAGGCCTATGCGGCGACCGCCGCAACCGAAGAAGCGGCGGCCGACGATGCCGCTGCTGTGGCCGATGCGCTCGCCGCCGCTGCGGCAAGCGCGGCTGCCGAACCGGCTCCGGACGTCGCTGCCGAACCCGAAGCGGTCGAGACAGCGTCATTGCCCCCGGGTTCCTATCGCGTGCAACTCGCGGCCGTGCGCTCCGAAGCGGACGCGCGCACCATCTGGGCGCAACTGCAGCAGAAATTGCCGGAGCTGCTCGGCGATCTGTCGTTGTTCATCGAGCGCATCGATCTCGGCTCGGACAAGGGCATTTTCTATCGGGTGCAAGCGGCACCGCTGGTCGATCATCAGAGTGCGCAAAAGCTATGCGGCAATCTTTCCGCTCGTGGGCAGGATTGTCTCGTCGTGCGACCCTGATCCAGGCGGCGCCATGACGCTTCCCGTCATCTTCGGCTGCGCCGGCACCGTGCTCGGTGCCGACGAGCGGGATTTGTTTGGCCGCGCCGACCCGCTCGGCCTGATCGTATTCGCGCGCAATTGCGCCGATCCGGATCAGATCCGGGCTCTCGTCGATGATTTCCGTTCCACGGTCGGGCGCGCCGATGCGCCGGTGCTGATCGACCAGGAAGGCGGCCGCGTGCAGCGGCTCCAGCCGCCCCATTGGCGCGCGGCACCGCCGCCGGCGCGGTTCGGTGCGATCGCGGCGCAAGATCGGGCGCGCGGGCGGGAAGGGGTGGCGCTCAACGCCAGGCTAATTGCGGCCGAGCTCGCCGATCTGGGTATCGATGTCGATTGCGTGCCCTGTGTCGATCTGCGCTTGCCCGGCGCGCATCACGTGATCGGCGATCGTGCGCTGGGCGAGGATCCGGAACTCGTCGCCGAGATGGGTCGGGCCGTTGCCGAAGCCTTCCTTGCCGGCGGCGTTCTGCCGGTGGTGAAGCATATTCCCGGTCACGGTCGCGCGCTTGCCGACAGCCATCATGAGCTGCCGGTCGTGACGGCGTCGGCGGCCGAGCTGGAGCGCACCGACTTCGTGCCGTTCCGCGCCCTGGCCGACATGCCATGGGCTATGACGGCGCATGTCGTCTACACCGCGTTTGACGACACGAAACCGGCGACGCTCTCGCGGCGCGTCATCGATCGGGTGATCCGCGGCCATATCGGATTCGGTGGCGTGCTTTTGTCCGACGATCTCAACATGAAGGCGCTTGCCGGCGACGTCGGTGAGCTCGCCGCCGCGTCGCTTGCGGCTGGTTGCGATCTGGCGCTGCATTGCAATGGCGATCTCGCCGAAATGGCGCAGATCGTTGCAGCACTTGGCCCCATCGCGCCCGCGACCCGGGTGCGCCTCGAGGCCGGGCGCGCCCGGTTGGGCAGGCTGCCGATCGACCGCCAGGTCGTGGCCGCCCGGCTCGACGAAATCCTGGCAGCCTGACCGATGGATGGCGATTTCTGGACCATGGCCGGCACGATCGCGGCCTGGGGATTGGCGCTCATCATCGCCGTGCCGATGCACGAGGCGGCGCACGGCTTCGTCGCCTGGCGCCTCGGCGATGATACGGCCTATCGCGCCGGCCGCGTCACGGCGAACCCGCTGCGCCATGTCGATCCGTTCGGCACGCTGCTACTGCCCGGGCTGATACTGCTCGCGACCGGCATGCGCTTTACCTTCGGGTATGCGAAGCCGGTGCCGGTCAATTTCGCCCGACTCAATAGGCCGCGCCGGGACATGGTGCTGGTCGCCGCTGCCGGGCCGGGGATCAACCTGGTCCTGGCACTGGCTGCGGCGTTGCTCCTGCATCTGATCCATTTGCTGCCCGGCGCGGCCTCCTTCTGGGCCCTGCAGTTTCTGACAGTTTCTCTATATCTCAATGTATTGCTTGCCGTTTTTAATCTAATTCCTGTGCCTCCGTTGGATGGCGGTCGCATTGCCGTCGGGCTGCTGCCGGCGCCTCTCGCTTATCCGCTGGCGCGCCTCGAACGCTACGGTATCTTCGTGGTGATCGGCGGCCTCTTCCTCCTGCCGCTGCTGCTGAGTCAGGTCGGAATCCACTTCAACCCGGCACACTGGCTGATCGAGCGGCCGGTCGCCGCGGTGATCGATCTGGTCCTCACGATTGCCGGTGTGCGATAGGGTCCGCCATGGCCGAAGACGAAACGCGATTCGAGGAAGACCGCGCGCCGGCCCTGGCGCCGAGCGATGAGGATTTCGTCCTCGAGCTGGATGGCTATGAGGGTCCGATCGATGTGCTGCTGATCCTGGCGCGGGATCAGAAGGTCGATCTCAAACAGATCTCGATCCTCGAACTCGCCGACCAGTATCTCGCCTTCGTCGCGCGGGCGCGCCAGCTTCGCCTCGAGCTCGCCGCCGACTATCTCGTCATGGCCGCCTGGCTCGCCTATCTGAAATCTCGCCTGCTGCTGCCCGAACCGGCCGAGGGCGAACAGCCGAGCGGCGCCGAACTGGCCGCGGCCCTTGCCTTCCAGCTGCAACGCCTGCAGGCGATGCAGGATGTCGGTCGCAAGCTTACAGAGCGCGCGCAACTCGGCCGCGATTTCTTCGGTCGCGGCGATCCGGAGCGGCTCACGGTCGTACAGATCCCGACTTATTCCGCATCGCTCTACGATCTGCTGCGCGCTTATGCGCGCCAGCAGTCGGTTGCGGAAGGCGGTGTCTTTCGTATCGCGCCCAGCGATCTGTATTCGATGGACGACGCGCTGCGCCGGCTCGGCGACATGATCGGC
The DNA here is from genome assembly GCA_040902645.1 of Dongiaceae bacterium. Taxonomy (GTDB): domain Bacteria; phylum Pseudomonadota; class Alphaproteobacteria; order Dongiales; family Dongiaceae; genus JAWXBK01. Next base: position 2,787 of record JBBDWW010000119.1, read on the forward strand.
CATGCGATCGAATGGTCGACCCTGGCGACCTTCCTGCCGCCGGACATCGGCTATGGCGTGCGGCGACGTTCCGCGCTCGCCTCGACATTTGCGGCGGCGCTGGAACTTGTGCGCTCCGGCCATGCCCAGCTAAGACAGGAACGCACCTTCGGCCCCCTCTATGTGCGCCGCGCCGTTCCGGGCCGCGACGCCAGCGGAACTCCGACCAATGACTGATTCCCGTTTCGAGACATTGCGCCTGATCGAGGCGGTGCTGTTCGCCTCCACCGAACCGGTCAGCGAAAACACGCTGAAGCAATGGGTGTCGGACGATCTCAAGCTGCGCGAGCTGCTGGAGGAGCTGCAGGCGCTCTATGCGAACCGCGGCGTGCATCTCGTGCGCCATGACGGTCGCTGGGCGTTCCGCACGGCGCCCGACCTGGCACCGCAAATGAAGATGGAGCGCAAGGTGACGCGGCGGCTTTCGCGCGCCGGTATCGAAACGCTGGCCATCATCTCGTACCACCAGCCGGTCACGCGGGCCGAGGTCGAAGAGATTCGGGGCGTCGGCCTGTCGCGCGGCACGCTCGAAGCGTTGCTCGAGGCGGGCTGGATCAAACCGAAGGGTCATCGCGAAACTCCGGGTCGCCCCGCGACCTGGGGCACGACGGATGCATTCCTCGAACATTTCGGTCTCGAAAGTCTCGATGCGCTGCCGGGCGTCGAGGAATTGCGGGCGGCCGGCCTGCTCGACAAGCGCCCCGCCATTACGGCACTCGGCCTCACCGGCGGTCTTCTGCCGGGCGAGAACGCAGAGGACGAGGAGGAGGGCGGGAACGGCGACGATCCGCTGGATGCCGATCCCGAGGCGCCCGACGACAGTGAAGGCGACGACGAGGACGACGACGCTTAACTCGTCGGTAGCGCGCCCAAGTTCAGTTTTGCGACTGCGCTATTGCGTCGCTGCCGGCATGGGCAGTGGGTTGATTATGCTGCCTATTCCGCGGCCCGCGCGAGCGCTGTTGTGCGATTGCGAATAACTTGCATATACCGGCAAGGCGGGCTGTGATAAGGCCACGCAGCAACGCACGCTAAAGGCAAGCACGGGCACATGTTTTCGGATACGGCGACATGGGGCGGACCACCGCCCGACCATGCGCTGCGCCGGTACTCGCGGCGGCCGCGGGCGCTGACCTTTGCCGTTGCGGCGACGGTGCTGCTGCTGCTGTTGCCGCTGCTGGTGATCGCCGCCTACGTCTTTGTCCCGGCTTATGATGTGTGGCGCCATCTCGCCGGCACTGTGCTGCCGGATTACATCCGCGGTTCGCTGCTGCTGGCCGTGTCCGTGGGCCTTGGCACGATGGTAGTCGGCACCGGTACCGCGTGGCTGGTGACGCTCTGCCGTTTTCCCGGCCGCTCGATCCTGTCCTTCGCGCTGCTGCTGCCGCTCGCCTTTCCCGGTTATGTGATCGCGTACGGTTATACCGGCATCCTCGACTATGCCGGCCCGGTGCAGTCGCTGCTGCGCAGCGTCACAGGCTGGGGTTTCGGCGATTACTGGTTTCCGCATATCCGCTCGCTGCCGGGTGCCGCAGTGATGATGACCTTGGTGCTCTACCCCTATGTCTATCTGCTGGCGCGCGCGGCATTCATCGAGCAATCGGCCTGCGTGATCGAAGTCAGCCGCACGCTCGGCTGTTCGCCCGGGCAGGCATTTTTCCGGATCGCGTTACCGCTGGCGCGCCCGGCGATTGCCGGCGGTACGGCGCTGGCCGTGATGGAGACGCTCAACGATTTCGGCACGGTCCAGCATTTCGGCGTGACGACGCTGACAACCGGAATCTTCCGGCTCTGGCTCGGCATGGGCGAGGCGGCTGCAGCTGCCCAGCTTGCCGCCCTGCTGCTGGTCGCCGTCTTCATCGTGCTGACGCTCGAACGCTGGTCGCGCGGCAAGCGGCGGTTTTCGCACAGCACGGGCCGCTATCGGCCGCTGCCGCGCTTTCAGCTCCGTGGCATGCGCGCGGCGCTGGCGCTGCTCGCCTGTTTCCTGCCGGTGCTGCTGGGCTTCCTGTTGCCGGCGGCGGCGTTGACTAGCTGGACCGTCGCCACCAGCGAATACTGGATGCGGCCGGAGTTCCTGCGCCTTGCCGCCAACAGTTTCATTCTTTCGGCCGTCGCGTCGGGGCTGGCGGTGCTGATCGCTCTCTTTCTCTGCTATGCGCAGCGGCTCGATCGCGGTGTCGGTGTGTCGTTCATGGTACGGCTTGCGACATTGGGCTATGCGATCCCCGGTGCCGTCGTTGCCGTCGGCGTGATGATTCCGTTCGCCGGGCTCGATAACTGGGTCGACGGTCTGGCGCGCGCCCATCTTGGGCTCTCGACCGGGCTGATCCTGAGCGGCGGTATCGCGGCGGTCACCTTCGCGTATCTGGTGCGGTTCATGCCGATGGCGCTGCACGGGATCGAGGCCGGGCTCGGCAAGATCACGCCGAACATGGATGACGCGGCGCGGCTGCTTGGGCGCCGCCCGGTCGCCACGATGCGCGAAGTGCATCTGCCGATCATGCGTGGCAGCGTGCTGACGGCGGCGTTGCTGGTGTTCGTCGAGGTGATGAAGGAATTGCCCGCGACGCTGATCCTGCGGCCATTCAATTTCGACACCTTGGCGGTACGCGCCTACGAGCTCGCGACCGATGAGCAGCTCGTGCAGGCATCGAGTGCGGCGCTGGCGATCGTGCTGGTCGGGGTGCTTCCGGTTATTGTGCTGGCGCGGGCGATCTCCCGTTCGCGCCCGGGCACCGAGGCCGCATAGCGATGGCCGACGCGCTGCGCCTCGAAAGCATCACCCATGCCTATGACGGGCGCGCCGTCGTCGACCGGCTCGACCTCGTCGTGCCCGCGGGCGAGACCGTCTGCCTTGTCGGGCCATCGGGTTGCGGCAAGACAACGACGCTGCGTCTCGCAGCCGGTCTCGAGCCGCTGCAACAAGGACGCGTGCTGATCGACGGGCAAATCGTGGCCGATGGCCACATCGACCGCGCGCCCGAACGGCGCGGCGTCGGGATGATGTTCCAGGATTATGCGCTGTTCCCGCATTTGACCGTCGCCGAGAATGTCGCGTTCGGTCTGGCCGGACGGCCGGCGGAAGAGCGCATATCGCGCGCCCGCGAGATGCTCGAACAGGTCGCACTTGCCGACTATGCCGAGGCCTATCCGCATACGCTTTCCGGCGGCCAGCAGCAGCGCATCGCACTCGCACGCGCGCTTGCGCCGGCGCCGCGATTGCTGCTGCTCGACGAGCCGTTTTCCGGTCTCGATACGCGGCTGCGCGAAGATCTGCGCGCCGAGACGCTGGCCCTCTTGCGGCGCAGCGGCACCGCGACGCTGATGGTCACGCATGATTCCGAGGAGGCAATGTTCCTTGCCGACCGGCTTGCGGTGATGCGCGCCGGCCGCATCGAGCAGCAGGGGACGCCACGCGAGATCTACGACCGGCCGGCCAGCCCGTTCGTCGCCGCCTTCTTCAGCCGGGTCAATCGCCTCGACGGTCTGGTTGTCGGCGGCCGGGTCTCGACCCCGGTTCTCGATCTGCCGGCGGGCGATCTGGCCGAGGGCCGCCGCGTCGAAGTCGTGGTGCGTCCCGAGGCGGTCCGGCTCGCCGCAGCGGGCAATCCGGGCACCGATGCGACCGTCACCGATGTTCGCACGCTGGGTCGCGCGAGCCTGGTCCGGCTCTGCATGCAGGGCAGCGGCGGGCGGGAATGGCATCTCGAAGCCCGGCTGGTCGGCCGCGATGTGCCAGAAATTGGCAGCCGCGTCGCCGTCTCGGTAGCACCGGGCCAAGCATTTGTATTTCCCAATAAAACCGGTTGAATCACGCTTCGGTCCGGGATTGATTGCCTGCCCCGGACGATTTTGCGATAGTCCGCGACGAC
>JBBDWW010000120.1:0-6677 GCA_040902645.1 Dongiaceae bacterium
CCATCATCACGTCGGTCGCGCGGCGGATGCCGTCGACCAGGCTCTCGCGGCAGCCATATTTGTTGTCGAACTTCGACTTGGTGACGCTGTCGTTCACGTTGATCGCCGGGAACAGCAGCGTGCCGGCCTTCTCCATCTCGTAGAGCCGGTGCACGCCGGTCGTGGTTTCCTCGGTGACGCCGCGGATGTTCCCACCGAGTTTGTCGTACCAGCCGGGGTTTTTGTCGAGCGTGCGCGCCATCACCGTGAAGAGCGCCTCTTCCTCCTCGCTCTTCGGCTTCGAGATGAGCTTGCGGTCCTTCGCGGCGCGGGGCCCGAGATGCACCAAGAGGGTCGCATCGCCGCCATCGTCGAGGATCATGTTCGGCCCGCCGCCGTCATGCCATTCGAAGATGCGATGCGCATAGTCCCAATATTCCTCGAGCGTCTCGCTTTTGGTCGCAAAGACCGGCGTGCCCGTCTTCGCGATCGCGGCGGCGGCATGATCCTGCGTCGAATAGATGTTGCAGGATGCCCAGCGCACTTCGGCGCCGAGCGCCTCGAGCGTGCGCACCAGCACGGCGGTCTGGATCGTCATATGCAGCGAGCCCGCGACGCGCGCGCCCTTCAGCGGCTGCTTCGCGCCGAACTCCTCGCGCAGCGCCATCAACCCCGGCATCTCGGTCTCGGCCAGCGAGATTTCCTTTTCGCCCCATTCGGCGAGCCCGATGTCTTTCACGATGTAGTCGTTGCGCGCGGCCATGACGGTCGATCTCCGGATGGGGTTGTCGCTCTCTGCGGGGACGTCGCTCGGGTGAGACGATCTTGGGGACGGCGGAAAACAAACCGCGCCGGGTGATAGCAGCCGCCCCGAAACCGCGCAATGTGGCCGGCGGCCGGGTCCGGTCATGGCGGGCTCAGCCCGATCCGGCGCCCCCACACCCAATTCATCTTGACTATTTATGCGTATTATGCGTTAATCTGCGGCAGATCGCAGGAAGGAGGAAGTTGGCTTCCAGCCGCTCTCTCCCGCGATCGACCCGGCCACCGATTAACGGAGAACATCTCATGCCGCCTCATGGCCGCCGTCCGTTCCCGACCCGCCTCACGCCCTCCGTCTTGGCCTCATCCCAGATCCCGTCCCGGCCGCACGCTTTCTCCCCGAAATCCGGCCGCCAGCCGTTCGAATATGAGGGTGGCGACGAACTCGGCCCCGCCCCTGCGCTCGATCTCTCGCCCGGTGACGCCGAATCCGAAGCAAAACGCATGCTCTACGAGAAGACGCATCCGCTGCACGACGCGGTGATGCAGGGCGGTCACATCAATCACGCTTTTGCGGTCAAGCGCTACCAGTCGCTGATGCGCCGCGCCTGGGATCCGGCTGCGCGCACCATTCCGGTGCAGCCGGCACGCATCATCGGCGACGATGGCAATGCGCACATGCAATCTCTAAGAACTGTTTCCGGGTTGGAGCGGTTGCCGCATGAAGGGCTGCCAACGGCAATTGGCGCATCACGTTCGAACCTAGTTTCGGAAATTTCCACAGCAAAGAGCCTTGTAAAAGCAGGCAAGCAAGCGACAACACCAGGCACTGCTTCTGCTACAGCAAATAAACCTGTACGCCCTCCAGAGCTTCCCCGGCTCGCTCGCGATGCATTGATCGAGCGTCACGCTGCGCTCGCCGAGGATGAAGTTGTATCCCGCCCTGAGAAAATACGGTCCGCGCTTTCGCAGTTGCCAACAGGAATGCGGACTCACTCGCTTGGGCTAATGGCAACCATTCCGCACCAGCAGAACCCGTCAGATTGGGCGGCCATCGGTCAGACGGTTTTGGAGCGGAAAAGCTGGTCCGATACGGACCAGTACGTGCACCGATACATTCTGGGATTCGAAGGCCTCTCGTACGATAGATACGGTGAAAGCATGGCGGGAATTCAGACGAAACTGCTTAAATACGACCCGAACGACAATTACTTCGAACTACTGAATGCCTATCGTGTGGCGCTAGGAAAGGCACCGATTGCGTCCGGCACCGACGTCCGGAATCTCACACTGCAGGATCTTCTGGATGCCCAGCGCGTCTACCTGGCAAAAGCTCTGCACCCAAAGCCTCACCGCCAATCCACTGACGACTGGGTTCAGAATGTTCCTTTAAACAATAATTTTCTTGACCAGTTCGGATCCCCCGACATTGCGGCTCAGATCGCCGACACGGTCTATCAGCATGGTTCAAAGGACGGCAGCGGGCTGCTCCAGATTGCTGTCAATGAGGTGTTGGCGACACTTTCTGCCGACCAGCTTACTCGCCTCGGACTGCCGGACCGCATCGTCGAAGACAAAGTCATCGGCTCTGAAAGCCAGAAAGCTCTTCAAGCGCTGGGAAATAATTCCACCCTAGGTCCCCTTCTTCTCCGTGAGATCCGGGAACAGCGAGTCATCTACACGCATCGGCTCGATAGTCGGGAGGAGCAAGGCTACACTGGCGCCACCATCAACCGGATCTGGAGCATCCGACGTCATTGACGGCAGTGGGGCCCGGGTCTTGCCACCCGGGCCCGCCTGTTTCCGGCTTCAGGGTTACTCCAGATCGATCCGCCAGACTTTCGCCGGCACGTACGACGGAAAGTCCTGACTCGGACGCCAGACATAGAAATGGCTGCCGGATTCGAACGGCTGAGGGTTCCGCCGGTCCCATGCAATCGGCCCGTGCGGCAAATCGGCGGACAATTCGATCGTTCGGGTTTCGAACGAGCGGTATTCGTGAAGATGCTTTGTCACGAGGCCGATCGCAGCGAGTTCTCCGTCCTGGTCGGGATACCGCACGATCATCGTGGTCAGCTTGTCGTCGGTCGATTCGACGATCGTCGGCGCGCCCAGCTCCGTCTCATTCTCCCATTCCAGTATGTACTCGGGTGCGTACCCGTACTCGAATGGATTACGCCAGTCCGGTGCGTTCCAGACCATGACGGAGATGCCGGCGTGGCCTGGATACCGCCCCATCAGGACAAGCTGGTTGTCGTCGTTAACAATGATTTGCCGGTACTCGGCGAAATCGTCGTCCTCGAAAAGCTGGACCAGGTCGGTTCGCGCCAGCACGCGACCGTCGAATCCGACATCGTACGACCAGTAGAAGCTATGCTTGTAGAGGATCGGGGAATCTTCGGTAGAGCCGCTGCCGAACCAGATCAGGCGGTCGGCGGTGGCGAGAACCGTCGACCCGCTCCAGAAGAGCTGGTCGAATGGGCTGTACCCGACCTGCCAAAGCTGTTCGCCGGCCGCGGGGTCGAAGGCGGTCAGCGCGCCCTCATGGTCGCGCCAATTGTCCGGAAACGCAGCGATTCGCCGTTCTCCGGCAATCAGCAACAGATCATGCGACTGATAGAGTACTCCCTGGCAGATGAGGTCCATCCATTTTCCGGTGATCGTGTGCCAAACGATCTGTCCGCTGCTATCGAGCCTGTAGATGTTCTGGGTCCCATCGCAGACGAACATTCCGCCGTCCGGAGCGGGTGCCATGCCCGATCCGCGAAGCGGTTCGTTCGAAGTCAAAGACTGTCGCCACAGTTCGCGCCCGTCGGGCGATATCTTCACTGCAACGAGCCGCAACGTCTCCAGGGAGAAATCTTTCGCACTCGCAAAGCCAAAGCCGATGAGTCCGCCATCCGCAGCGATGTCGAATGCGAGAAGTTGGCGATCCCCGTTCGCTTCAAGCGGTGCGGAGTCGGTCCAGATCTCTGTGATTTTGGCGGCGGTATCAGTGCCCGTCGCCTGGCTCCACGCCGCTCCTGATGCGCAAACGATGGTCGCGAGGGCAACAAGCCTTATTAGCAATCGCTGGCGCATGTGGGGCCTCACTCGCGATCAATAGTATCGGCGACACAGAGCAACAAGCCCTATCGAGAACATTAGTATACCCGTTACAGTAGAACTATGGCGGATTGATGGTCGATTGCGTGCAGGCACCGGATCCCGAGATGTCGAGCCTCATCGCGCACGCCATCGTCCGCATTCATCCCTGTCGTCGATGCGTCGGGTTTAGGGCCTAAGCGGATCGCCTCCGCGTGCCGGATTCGTTTTGACTATTTATGCGTATTATGCGTTAATGCCGGTGTGACGACAGGCGACGGTTCTTTGATGAAACAGGCGGTCTTCCGCGATCCCGCCGCGCTCGCCGCGTCACGCCGAACCCGGATCGATCGCTGCACCGCCGAGCCGTGCCATCCTCAAGTCCCGCCGACCAACCGGCGGGCCGTCGCCCGCCGGGCGGGCGCCGATATGCGGCGGGCCCGCATACCGATGGACGGCGGGACCGTTCACCGATGCGCGGCGGGACCGCGCAACCGATATGCGGCGGGACCGCATGACGATGGACGGCGGCACCGTCCACCGATGTGCGGCGGGACCGCACAGATCGCAGCGCCGGCATCGAGACCGTCGCTGCGCAATCGCGATGGCGCGGCTCGGCCGTGCAGCGATCGAACGCTCCGGACGAAATCGGCGAACCCACTTTGGCAACAGACAGAAATGAAAGGAATGCGATGCAAGATTGAACGGGGCGATGTGCCGCCCGGGACGCTCAGGCGAGGCTGTTGAAATCGTCGAGCAGCGTGGTGATCCGCCCGGAATCGGTCTGCTCCATGATCACCTGTGCGCAGCGGATCGCAGACAGCAGGTCCATCTGGCGGATGCGCTGCTTCACCCGCGGCAGCGAATTCGCGGTCATCGACAGCTCGCGGATGCCGAGCCCGATCAAAAGCGGCGCATAACGCGGATCGCCCGCGATCTCGCCGCAGACGCTGATCGGAATGCGCGCACGCAGCGCCGCTTCGGTCGTGAATTGAATCAGACGCAGCACGGCGGGATGCAGCGGGTTATAGAGATGCGCCACCTGCTCGTCGCCGCGGTCGATCGCGAGCGTGTATTGCGTCAGATCGTTGGTTCCGATCGCGAAGAATTCCGAAACCTGCGCCAGCGCGTCGGCGGCAAGCGCAGCACCCGGCACCTCGATCATCACGCCGAGCTGCGGCAGCGGATCGGCGATCGCAAGCTTGCGGCGCTTCAGGCGCTTGACCGTCGCCATCATCGCCTGGCGCACCGCGCGCACCTCGCTCGCGGCCGAGACCATCGGCAGCAGGATGCGCACCGGTCCGTGCGCCGAGGCGCGCAGGATCGCGGCGAGCTGGGTGTCGAGCAAGGCGGGCTCGCGCAGCGACAGCCTGATCGCGCGGAGGCCGAGTGCTGGATTGGCCGATTCGCCGAACCGGTCGGTTAGCGACTGGGCGAGCTTGTCGGCGCCGAGATCGAGCGTGCGGATCGTGACCGTCTTGCCGTCCATCGCCTCGACGATGGTCCTGAGCCCGTCATATTGCTCGTCCTCGTCGGGCAGATCGGGCCGGTTCATGAACATGAACTCGCTGCGCAGCAATCCGACACCTTCGGCACCGTTGAGCAGCGCCTGCTCGAACTCGCGCGGCAATTCGAGATTGGCGGCCAGGCGAATGGTCGTGCCGTCGCGCGTCACCGCCGGCAGACGGCGCAGCCGCGCAAGCTGGCGCTCGAGCCGGTCGCGCGCCTCCCGCCTTCGCTGGTAGCGGCGCTGCGTCGTCGCGGTCGGATTGACGATCACCACGCCCGCATCGCCGTCGACGACCAGCAGATCGCCCGCCTGCACCCGGCCGATCAACTCGGTCGCGCCAAGCACCGCCGGCAGACCAAGCGAACGCGCCATGATCGCGGTATGGCTTTCGGCGCCGCCGAGCACGGCTGCGATGCCGGCGATGCGCTTGGGGTCCATCAGCGCGGTATCGGCCGGCGTCAGCTCTTCCGCGATGACGATCGAGCCCTCGACCGCATGCGCATAGGCCTCGTAAGGCGTCTGCGTCAGGTTGCGGATCAGCCGGTCGCCGACCTCGCGGATGTCCTGTGCGCGCGCGGCGAGATAGGGATCGTCGAGAGCCGCGAAATCGGCGGCGACTTTCGAGATTTCCTTGAGCACCGCCGCCTCGGCATTGAGCCGTTGCTCGGCGATGCGCTTTTCCGCGCCGCGCAGGATACGGCTGCCGGTGAGCATGTGGCGATGCGCATCGAGCAGGAACCCGACTTCCTCGCGCGCTGCGGCCGGCAGCGCTTCCGATTTGGTGCGCAATTTGGCGAGCTGCTTTTGGGCCTTGGCGACGGCGTTGCGAAAGCGCGTCAGCTCTTCGTCGACGGCGTCGGGCTCGATCTCATATTCCGGCACCGAGACGCGGCCGTCCTCGACCACATGGGCAGGGCCGATCGCGATGCCCGGTGCGACGCCGAGGCCCTCGAAGATCTCTTCCTTGCCGGCTTTTTCTTTCGCGCGGGGCATCGGCTCAGGTCTCCCCGAAGCCGGAATCGACCAGCGCCGCGAGCGCGGCGAGCGCCGCTCTTGCGTCGGGCCCCTTCGCGGTCAAAACCAGAATGCTGCCCGGTGCGGCCGCCAGCATCATCAGCCCCATGATCGAACGGCCGGAGACCGACATGCCGTCTTTCTCGATCGTCACCTCGGCATCGAAAGTTGAAAGTGTCTGGACCAGTTTCGCCGCGGCGCGCGCATGCAACCCGCGTTCGTTGCGGATGCGGACCTTGCGAACCAGTGGCGTCGTGACGGCGTCCATGCGGTCCCGGTGCGGCCGCCAGCATCATCAGCCCCATGATCGAACGGCCGGAGACCGACA
>JBBDWW010000121.1:0-6621 GCA_040902645.1 Dongiaceae bacterium
CACCCGCTCGGCGATGTCGCTCATGTCGATATAACCCCTCGAAAAACGTTGCTGCCGCCGTTGCCCTCAACCTCGGATCCGAACCCGCCGCTTGCTGCGAGTCGTCCGGACGGCCGACCTCAAGGGCGGCGTCCAATAACACAGCGGCCGAAGCTTGGCCAGCGCCGCGGACCCTAGGAAAACGCGCTTATATCATCGCCATTCCGCCGTTGACGTGCAAGGTCTGGCCGGTGACGTAGGACGCCTCGTCGGCGGCCAGAAAAGCCACACAGGCCGCCACCTCTTCGACCGTACCGAGGCGGCCGAGCGGGATCCCCGACAGAAACCGCTCGCGTGTCTTTTCGCTGACCGCATCGGTCATGGCGGTCGCGATAAAGCCCGGTGCCACACAATTGACTGTGATCCCGCGGGTCGCGACCTCCTGGGCGATGGCTTTCGACATGCCGACGACGCCGGCCTTCGCGGCCGCATAGTTCGCCTGGCCTGGATTGCCAATTACGCCGCTGATCGAGCCGATACTGATGATCCGCCCGGCGCGCTGCTTCATCATGCCCTTGAGCGCCGCACGGGTCAGGCGGAAAACCGTCGCCAGATTGAGCTCGATGACCGCCTCCCAATCGTCGTCCTTCAGGCGCATCGCGAGCCCGTCGCGCGTGATGCCGGCGTTGTTGACCAGAATATCGAGCCCGCCCATCGCGGCCTCGGCTTCGCCGATCAGCCTGTCGGCAGCACCGGCCTCGATGAGATTGGCCGGCAGGATATGGGTGCGCTCGCCCCCCAAGGCATTGGCCAAGGTCTCGAGCGCCTCGCGCCGCGTTCCGGAGAGCGCAACCGTGGCCCCCTGTTCGTGGAGGCCGCGCGCGATCGCGCCGCCGATGCCACCCGAAGCGCCGGTGACCAGCGCCCGCTTACCCGTCAGATCGAACATGCCGTGCCATCCTCGTCCGCTATCGGTTTCGCATCGGTTCAGAGCAGCTTGAGCGCCGCCTCGATATCGGCCGGCTCGCCCACCGCCTGCGCTGCCAGATCGCGATCGATCCGCCGCACCAGGCCGCTCAATACCTTGCCGGCGCCGAGTTCGAACATTTGCTCGACACCAGCCGCCTTCATCGCCAGCACGCTTTCGCGCCAACGCACCATGCCGGTCACCTGTTCCACCAGCAGATCCCGGATCGTATCCGGATCGCTGACCGGCGCTGCGGTGACATTCGCCATCAGCGGCACCAAAGGCTGATATAGCGGAACGGCGACCAGCGCCTCCGCCATCTCGTCCGCGGCCGGTTGCATCAGCGCGCAGTGAAAGGGTGCGCTGACCGGCAGCATAACGCTGCGTTTGGCGCCGCGCGCCGATGCGAGTTCGATCGCGCGTTCGACCGCCGCCCGGTGACCGCTGACCACGACCTGGCCCGGCGCGTTGTCGTTCGCGGTGTCGCAGATTTGGGGACCAATTTCTTCCGGTGCCGATGAGGCGGCTTCCGCCGCGATCGCCTGCACGACATCCAGTTCGAGGCCGAGCAGCGCCGCCATGGCGCCTTTGCCCACCGGCACGGCGCGCTGCATGGCGCTGCCGCGGCGGCGCAACAGTCGGGCGGCATCGCCCAGGCTGAACGCGCCGGCAGCGGCGAGCGCCGAATATTCGCCGAGTGAATGGCCAGCAACGCAGGCGATCTTTTCGCGCAGGTCGAGGCCGCCTTCCCGCTCCAGTACCCGCAGCACCGCCATCGAAACCGCCATCAAGGCCGGCTGCGCGTTCTCGGTCAGCCGCAGATCGCTGTCCTCGCCCTCGAACATCAGCCGGCTCAGCCGCTGGTCGAGCGCATCGTCGATCTCTTCGAAGACCTCGCGCGCCGCCGGGAAGGTTTCGGCGAGGGATTTGCCCATGCCGACGGCTTGCGAGCCCTGGCCGGGAAACAGGAACGCGCGCGCCATCCGATAGTCCCTTACAATGTGCGGAAATCGATCGCGGGCCGGCATTGAAGGCGCGGGATTCCGGGCCTGTCAAGCAAGCCACGTGGCGGTTTTCGGTCGCTTGCAGGCCCTAGTTAAATGTGTATAGTCCGCGCCTTCGCAAAACCGACTCCTTGCCGGTTTCGAGCGGTTGTCCCAGGCACGGGACAGCCCCTCCGGGCCGGCTAGAGATGCGGCTAAACGCCGGTTTCCGGCGCGGCGCATCGTTCGATTAGCCAGAGGGAGCCACAGAGTGCCGTACTACGAGAACGTGTTCATCGCACGTCAGGACGCTTCGCCTGCCCAGGTGGAAGCCCTGACCGAAGGTTTCGCCGCCGTCATCACCGAAAATGGTGGCACGGTCGGCAAGCGCGAGTATTGGGGTCTGCGCAGCCTCGCCTATCGCATCAACAAGAACCGCAAGGGCCACTACACGCTCATGAACATCGATGCCCCGTCGGCAGCGGTGGTCGAGATGGAGCGGCTGATGCGGATCAACGAAGACGTGCTTCGCTATCTGACCGTCCGCGTCGAGGCGCTCGAAGAGGGCCCGTCGCCGATGATGCGCAGTCGCGACGAGCGTGGCGAGCGTGGCGACCGGGACCGCGGCGATCGGGGTGATCGCGGCGGCCGTCGCGACCGCGACGATCGGGGCGGACGCGACGATCGCGGCCCGCGCCGCGACAGCGCACCGCGCGAGATCGAGGCCGACGCCGTTAAGGGAGACGTCGCATGAGCGGTCCTACCGTTACCCGGGCCGGTTCCGGCCGGCCGCGTTTCCGTCGCCGCAAGAGCTGTCCGTTCAGCGGCCCGAACGCGCCGAAGATCGATTACAAGGATACGCGGCTGTTGCAGCGCTTCCTTTCCGAGCGCGGCAAGATCGTGCCGAGCCGCATTACTGCGGTTTCGGCCAAGCGCCAGCGTGAACTGTCACAGGCAATCAAGCGCTCGCGTTTTCTGGCGCTGCTGCCCTATTTGCTGAAGTAGAACAACCATGGTCGAAGTCATCCTGCTCGAGCGCGTCGAGAAACTGGGCCAGATGGGCGACATCGTGAAGGTGCGCCCGGGCTTTGCGCGCAATTTCCTGTTGCCGCAGAAGAAGGCGCTGCGCGCAACCGAGAGCAACAAGAAGCGGTTCTCGGAGCAGCGCGTTCAGCTCGAAGCGGTCAACCTGCAGCGTCGTCAGGAAGCCGAAAAGGTAGCACCGAGCCTCGACAATATGGTGGTCACGCTGATCCGCCAGGCCGGCGAGACCGGGCAACTGTTCGGCTCTGCCACGACCCGCGACATTGCCGATGCGGTCGTCGCCAAGGGCGTGACGATCGGTCGCCAGCAGGTTCAGCTCGATCGCCCCATCAAGGAGCTGGGTCTGGTGCCGGTGCGCATCGTTCTTCATCCCGAAGTTTCGGTGACAGTGACAGTCAACGTCGCGCGATCGCTCGACGAAGCGGCGGTACAGTTGAAGACCGGCACCGCCGTAGTCGGTGAGCGGGACGAGCCGGAAGTCGATTATCTGACCGACGAAGCGGCCGCCGAAGCCGCCACGCAAGCGGTCAAAGAAGAGCCCTCGGGGGAGAGCGCTTCCGAAAAGGCGAAAGACTAGGCAAATCCGGACCCCGGCATCGCCGCATGGACGGCGGCGCCGGGTCTGATAGTCTGCCAGTTCTCGATACGCGGCCATATCGGCCGCCCGTCGGGTCGCAAGACCGGGAGGAACGACGGCTACGATGTTAATCGCGGGCCTTTTGGGGCGGCTCGTGCGTGAAGGCCGCCTGACCGTTATCGATGCCTCGGGGCGCCGACATGAAATTGTCGGCACGGCTCCGGGGCCGGCCGTGACGATACGCCTGCATGACCGGCGCATCGAGCGGCAACTCCTCACAAATCCCAAACTGCATTTCGGCGAAGCCTATATGGACGGCCGGATCACGGTCGAAGAGGGCACTCTCGCCGATATGCTCGATCTGCTGACCCGCAATATGGCGGCGATCGAAAGCGGCGGCATGCAGCCGATCCGGAACTGGCTGGGCAAAGCCTTCCATTTCGTGTTCACCCACAATCCGGTCAGCCGGGCGCAGAAGAATGTCGCCCATCACTACGATCTGTCCGGCGCGCTCTATGATCTGTTCCTCGATCAGGACCGGCAATATTCCTGCGCCTACTTCATGACCGACAATGACAGCCTTGAGGTAGCGCAACATAACAAGAAGCTTCACATCGCGGCCAAGCTGCTGCTGGCGCCGGGCCAGAAGCTGCTCGATATCGGCAGCGGCTGGGGCGGGCTCGGCCTGTATCTGGCAAAGCTGGAACAGGTCGACATCACCGGGGTCACGCTCTCGACCGAGCAGCAGAAGGTCTCCCAGGCGCGCGCAGTGGAGGCCGGGCTCAACGACCGGGTCCATTTTCATCTGCGCGACTACCGCGAGCAGACCGGTCCGTTCGACCGCATCGTCTCGGTCGGCATGTTCGAGCATGTCGGCCCCGGCCATTACCGCGAGTATTTCGCCAAGGTGAAGGAACTGCTCACCGAGGACGGGGTCATGCTGCTGCATTCGATCGGTCGCATGGAGCCGCCGGGCGCGACCAACCCGTGGCTCCGAAAGTATGTATTCCCAGGCGGCTACACGCCCTCTCTGTCCGAAGTGCTGCGCGCGGTCGAGGATGTCGGGCTGTGGGTGACCGATATCGAGGTCCTGCGGTTGCACTATGCGAAGACGCTGAACGAGTGGTATCGGCGGTTCATGCGCAACCGCGATCGCGTCAAAGCACTCTATGACGAGCGTTTCTGCCGGATGTGGGAGTTCTATCTGCTCGGCTGCGAGTATGCGTTCCGGAATCTGGATCAAATGGTGTTCCAGATGCAGATCGCGCGTCGTCAGGATGCGGTACCGCTCACCCGCGAGTATATCACCGACTACGAACGGCAGAACGCCGCCAAAGTTGCGATTGCCGCGTCCTGACCGGCGGCAGCGCCGCCATATTCTTGCCCGATATCCCCGTTAATCACAGCGACTCGGTGCTGGCTGTTAGGATCGTTTGGCCCTAACACTGGCTGATCATGGAAACCTCACCGATGTCGACTAACGTTCGACCGCTGCGCACCGGCGCCGAGCGGGATTCGCCGCTCCGCACCCCGCCGCATAACTACGAGGCGGAGCAGGCGTTGCTCGGCGCGATCCTCGGCAACAACCTGGTCTTCGACAAGGTAAACGAGTTTCTGCGCCCGGAGCATTTCGCCGACGCCGTGCATGGCCGCATCTACGATGCGATCGGCAAGCTGGTGCAGCGCGGCCAGATCGCCAACCTGCTCACGCTCAAGAACATCTTCGACCAGGATCCGGGCCTCGCCGATGCCGGCGGCGGTAAATATCTCGAACGGCTGGCAAGCTCGCTCGTCACCATCGTCAATGCCAGCGACTATGCGCGCACCATCCATGACCTCTTTATCCGCCGCGAATTGATCAATCTCGGTGAGGAAGTCGTCAACGAGGCCTACGGGTTCGATGCGGAAGAGACCGCATCGGACCAGATCGAGCGGGCCGAACAGAAGCTTTACGGGCTTTCCGAGACTGGGCGGACCGAAATCGGGCTGCGTACCTTCAATGATGCCCTGACTGGGGCGATCGACATCGCCGAGGCGGCCCACCAGCGCCAGAGCCATGTAACGGGCGTCACCACTGGGCTCGGCGATATGGACCGCAAGCTCGGCGGCCTCCACCCCTCCGATCTGGTGATCCTCGCCGGCCGCCCCTCAATGGGCAAGACGGCGCTCGCCACCAACATGGCCTTCAATGCCGCCCGGGCGCATCACGAGAGCGGCGGCAAGGAGGGCGCGCAGGTCGCCTTCTTCTCGCTGGAAATGTCGGCCGAGCAGCTCGCGACGCGTATCCTTGCCG
Organism: Dongiaceae bacterium; assembly: GCA_040902645.1. Classification (GTDB taxonomy): domain Bacteria; phylum Pseudomonadota; class Alphaproteobacteria; order Dongiales; family Dongiaceae; genus JAWXBK01. Next base: position 5,844 of record JBBDWW010000121.1, read on the forward strand.
AGCAGACTGGAATTTCCTCCGACCGCATCCGGCGCGGCGACGTCAAAACCGACGATTTCTCGACCTTCGCCGCCGTCGCCTCGGAACTGCAATATCTGCCGATGTATATCGACGACACGCCGGCCATCTCGGTTTCGACATTGCGCACGCGCGCGCGCCGCCTCAAGCGTCAGCATGGGCTCGGGCTCATCGTCGTCGACTATCTGCAGCTCATGCGGCCCTCGACCCTGAACCGCAACGAGAACCGCGTGCAGGAAATCTCCGAGATCACACGCGGGCTCAAGGCGGTCGCCAAGGAACTGAACGTCCCCGTTCTCGCCCTCTCGCAGCTCAGCCGCGCCGTCGAACAACGCGAAGACAAGCGCCCGCAGCTCGCCGATCTTCGGGAATCGGGCTCGATCGAGCAGGATTCCGACGTCGTCATGTTCATCTACCGCGAGCAATATTATCACGAGCGTGGCATTCCCCAGCAGCGCGAAGAGGAATCGCACGAGAAATTCGCCGAGCGCATGCAGCGCTGGCAGGATCGCGGCGAACGCATCCACAATGTCGCCGAAGTCATCATCGCCAAGCAGCGCCATGGCCCGATCGGCGTCATCGAACTCTTCTTCGACGGCATGGTGACAAAGTTCGGCGATCTGGTACGACCCGATCAGCTTCCCGATGGCGACAACTGACCGCGCCAGCGCCGTTCTCACCATCGACCTGGCGGCGGTCGCCGAGAACTTCCGGATCTTGCGGCAACGCTTTGCCGGCAGTGCGCTCGGCGTCGCCGTCA
>JBBDWW010000122.1:0-6611 GCA_040902645.1 Dongiaceae bacterium
TCTCGGCATCGCCCAGACCGGCACCGGCAAGACGGCAGCCTTCGTGCTGCCGATGCTGGAGCGCCTTCTGGCCGATCGGACACCGGTGAAGCCGCGTACCTGCCGCAACCTGATCCTGGCGCCGACCCGCGAGCTCGCGCAGCAGATCGCCGAGGCGATCAAGGTCTATGGCAAGAACCTCCACCCGTCGGTTGCCGTCGTCGTCGGCGGCGTCCGGCCGGGCCCACAGATCCGACAGCTCTCGCGCGGCGTCGACGTCGTCGTCGCAACGCCGGGCCGCCTGCTCGACCATGTCGGCACCAACGCGCTGCGCCTCAATGAAGCGCAGGTCGTCGTGCTCGACGAGGCCGACCAGATGCTCGATCTCGGTTTCATTCCGGCGATCCGGCGCATCCTCGCGCAGATCCCCGCGCAGCGTCAGACGATGCTGTTCTCGGCCACCATGCCCGATGCGATCCGCAAGCTCGCCGCCGATTTCCTGCGCTCGCCGCAGGAGATCCGCGTGACGCCGGCGGCAAAGCCGGTCGATGCGGTCGAGCAGAGCGTCATCCTGGTCGACAGCAGCGGCAAGCGCTCGATGCTCGCCCGGTTGCTCGGCCAGACCGACGTGAAGCGCGCGATCGTGTTCACGCGCACCAAGCACGGCGCCGACCGCGTTACGAAGCATCTCGAGAATGACGGCATCTCGGCCGTCGCGATCCACGGCAACAAGAGCCAGCCGCAGCGCGAGCGCGCGCTCGAGGATTTCCGCAGTAACCGGATCAAGGTGTTGGTCGCGACCGACATCGCCGCACGCGGCATCGACGTCGACGGCATCACGCATGTGGTCAATTACGAGCTGCCGAACGTGCCGGAATCCTATGTGCACCGGATCGGCCGCACGGCGCGGGCCGGTGCGAGCGGTATCGCGGTTGCGTTCTGCGATCCGGCCGAGCGTGGCATGCTGCGCGACATCGAGCGGCTGATCGGCCGCACGCTGCCGAAGCAGAGCCCGAACGGCACCGCGATTGCGGTCGATGCGGAACCGATCGGGCGCATGCCCGCACGGGGCCCGCGCGAAGGCTCACGCGGCCGCAATGCCGGCCCACGTCACGAGAATGGGCGTCACGAGAACGGGCGCGGTGGCAAGCCGAACGGTTCGTCGCGCGGCAAACCGGCGGGCAAATCCGCCGGGCGGGGCAACCCGCGGCATGAAGGCGGACGCGACCGCCATGCCGACGCCATCCAGGGCGATGCGCGGCCGGTCGACGCGCGGCGCGAAGACAATGCGGGACGCGGTCCCAAGCGCAATCCCCATCGCGCGGATCCCGCCAAGGGTGGTCGCACGGAACAGGCCAACGGCCATCGCCGCAACGCCCATGCGCCGCACGGCAAGGACCGGAACGAGACGCGGAGCGGTAACGGCGAGCGTCGCCGTGACGATCATCGTCGCGACGATCGCCGCGACAACCATCATGGCGAAGCACGGCCGGGTAACGAAGCCGAGGATGCGGGTCTCGCCCGGATGCTCGGCGCGCAGGCGAACGGCCCGCGCAGCGGCAACGAACCGCGCCGGCGTCGCGCGGCGTAGCCGGTTCAATCGAACGGGTTTCGTCGCGGATCCATCACCGGTTCACGACGCAAGACAGAGTTAGGACCAGCCCTCATCCCGCCAGGATGAGGGCTTTTCCTTGCGCGCGCGATGCTACTTGTTCCGCTCGGTGGTCGGATCGATCGTGCCGACGATCTCGGTGATTGTCGTTGCAGGAAAACCGCTGAGTTTCGAATGCTCGCGAATGATCGCCTCGTCCTTGGCGAGATAGACGCAAAAGGTCTTGTCGCCGGCGACGTAGCTCTCGACCCACTGAATCTGCGAACCGAGCTGACGCAGCGCATCGTTCGAAACCGCAGCGGCCCCGCCGAGTTTTTGCGGCTCGAAACCGCCCACACCCGGAATGTCGCGTTCAATGATGAAACGTTTGAGTGGCATGTCGCTCTCCCTGCGCGTTGTCGAGACGCTGTGGAAACCACCCGGGCGGTGCCATTGTATACAGGCTACCGTCGCGCCATCTCCCAGTCCTAGGCCATGGAGTCGGGTTCACCAAGGGGAAAACCGGGTCGATGAGCGAAACCGCCAGACCGAAATCGTCCGTCGCGGCCCAGGGCCTGCTTCTGCTGGCGGTCAGCTATACCCTCTTCCTTGCGGCGGATTTCTTCATCCCGGTCGTCGCCGCGATCATCCTCCATCTGCTGCTGATGCCGATCGTGCGCAAGCTCGCCGACTGGCGGATTCCGGCGCCGGTCGCCGCCGCGCTCATCGTCACGGTCTTCGTCGGATTGCTGGGCGCGGGTTTTGCCAGCCTGTCGGGTCCGATCTCCGACTGGGGAGCACGTATTCCCGAGATCACCAGCGAGCTCAAATACAAGATCCGCGAGCTGCGCGAGCCGGTCGAACGCGTGCAGGAAGCTTCGAAACAGGTCGAGGAAGCGACCGAAGTCGACGCGTCGGGCAGTTCCGTACCGACGGTCCGGCTGCAATCGCCCGGTCTGCTCGATCGCCTGTTCTCGTCGCTGCAGAAGATCGGGATCCAGTTCACCGCGATGGTCGTGCTGCTCTATTTTATGCTGGCGGTCGGCGATCTTTTCACGGAAAAACTGGTGCATGCGATGCCGCGTTTGTCGGACAAGAAGCGGGCGCTCACAATCATCCGGCAGGTCGAGCATGACGTGTCGCGCTATCTCGCGACCGTCGCCCTGATCAATATCGGGTTCGGCGTCGCCGTCGGTGTCGGGCTCTTTACGATCGGTCTGCCCAATCCCGTGCTGTGGGGGATCGTCGCCGCGGTACTCAATTTCATTCCCTATTTCGGCGCGATCGCGGGTATGGCAATCGTGTTCGTCGTCGCGCTATTGGAATACGCGACGCTCGGCCATGCGCTGCTGGCACCGGCGATCTATCTCGGGATTAACATACTCGAATCGCAGTTCGTAACCCCGGCGGTGCTGAACCGGCATCTGACGATCAATCCGGTCGTGCTGTTCCTCGCCGTTGCCTTCTGGGGTTTCATCTGGGGCATTCCCGGGGCACTCATGGCGGTGCCATTGCTGGTCGCGCTCAAGGCGCTCTGCGATCACGTCGAGCGGCTGAATGCGTTCGGCGAATTCCTCAGCGGGCGCGCAGTCCCGGCAAAGTAACCGGCGGCGGCGCTAGCCGTTGTTCGCCAGCACGATGCCCGAGACCGTCATGACGCGCGGACGGGTGAGGGCAAAGAGAATGGCCTCGACCACGTCGCGCGTGGTCATCATGTCGCGCCCGTCGCGCCGCCCGGGCGTCCGCTCCCAGTCGGCGCTGTCGGGCTGGACACCTGCAAAATCCGGTGGATAAAGCGCGATCACGCGGATGCCGTCGGCCGCGAGGCTGTGGCGCAGGGAATCCGAGAACCCGGCCTGGCCGTGCTTGGCAGCGATGAACGGCTCCGAGCCGAGTTCGCCGGTTGCGCCGGCCGGCAGCCCGGCGGTCGATACAAGGGTGACGATGTCGGCACCATCGGAGGCCTTCAGCGTCGGCATCAAGAACTTGGTCGTCAGTACCATGCCGGTGACGGCCGAGTTTATCGCATCGACGATCATCGCGACCGTAGCCTGCTCGAGTGATTCAGGCAGCCACGCGGCCGCATTGTTGATCAGGATATCGACGGTCGGAAATTCGTTGCGTACTGCCTCGCAGGCGCTTTCGACATCGGCCGCTTTCGCGAGATCGCAGAGATGCGTCACCGGACGGAACCCGCCGCGTTTTTCGATGGTCGCCGAAACCTCGGCAAGCGCGGTCTCGCCGCGGCCGAACAGCACGACGCGGCAGCCGGCGTCGGCCAGCACAAGGGCGAGCGCGCGACCAGTGCCGCGCCCGCCGCCGGTGATGACGACGACCTTGCCGTCGAGCCCGCGAATGTCGATTGCCATCCGTCTCTCCTGTACGCCGCCAGCGCTGCCGGCCCTGTCCGGCGCCCGGATTTCCCGGGGCGCGCTGCGGCGATGTTACCCGATCCTTGCCGAACGACAATTGCCCGGCCATGCTCCGGTCAGGGGAGCGACGCCGAGGGGATTATGATCAAGCTGGTCTATTGCTTCAGGAAGCGACCGGATATGAGCAGTGCCGCCTTCTGGGACTATTGGCACAACACCCATACCGAATTCGGCATCGCGATGCCGGGCGTGCGCCGGCTGGTGCAGAGCCGCACGGTGCGCGATCCGAGCGATCCGACCAAGCCGGATTTCGACGGCATGGCGGAATTATGGTTCGACGACTGGGATGCGCTGGCCAGGGCAAGCGCGAGCCCGGAATGGGCGGCCTCGACCGCCGACGAGGTGAATTTCATCGAAGCGGGCAGCCAGGTCTATTTTGTGACCGAAGAGCACACGGTGCAGGATTACGTGGTGCGTTAGCGCGCGCGCCACGCCGGACGATCATTAAAGTCGGGCGGTGGGGCCTAGCGCATCATCGCTTCGAGTTCGGCTTCATCGAGCCCCTGCGCTGCCCAATGCGCGCGGGCCAGAGCGAGCCGCGTAAACACGTCGTCATAGCCATTCTGTCGGCCCTGCGCGTCGGTATAAATCAGCGATCCGCGCGTCACGAAGAACGTGCTCATGCCCTGGGTCTCGTGCGCGACCAGCGTGTGCATCTCGCCCGGCGGCTCATAGATGAAGGTCCCGACATTCGCGATCCAGTCATGCTCAAGATAGCGCCATGAGCCCTCGAGCGTGAAACCGTAGACCGGCTGGGTGTGATAATGGCAGGCGAGTTGCCGGCCCGGCTGGATGCGCAGCACGCTCGACCAGCCGCCGGTCGTCACGTCGAACAAAAACGGCCGGAACTCGACGCCGTCGCGCAGCTTCACCCAACGTCGGTCGTCGGACGCATCGAAATGCTCGATGATCTCGGTGATCTCGTTGACCGAGCGAAAGACGAGCGGTGCCGGCGCGGGCTTGATCTCGTTCATGGTGATGTCTCCCTCGCGCGTGCCGGCGCGATCGTTGGCCTCAGGCTGCGCTGTCCTCGCTCAGCTCCGGCTTCGGCACCTTGCCGGTTTCGCGGAAGGCGCGACGATACTCGTAGACGGCGGTGTTATTCGTTTCGGTCCAGTAGCCGCATTTCGTCGGCGGAAATTTCGGCTTCTCGCCCGGCTTGAGAAGCGAGGGAATGCAGCGCGCGACGGTGTTGTAGTTCGCGCCATAGAAAAACGGCATCGAATAGCGCTCCTTGCCGGTGCGGTTGATGACGCGATGCGGTGTCGAGCTGAACAGGCCATTGGTCCAGCGCGCCATCATGTCGCCGATATTGATGATAAAGGTGCCGGGCACTGGCGTCGCTTCGATCCATTCACCGGCGATGTTCTGCACCTGCAGCCCGCCAATGCCGTCCTGCCAGAGAATCGTAAAGCACTCATAGTCGGAATGCGCGCCGATGCCGATATGCTGTGGATCGATCGGGCCATCCTGCGGCGGGTAGTAGAGCAACCGTAACTGGCCCATCGGCTTGTCGATCAGCGGCTCGAACCAGTTCTCGTCAAGATCGAGGGCGAGCGCGAAGGCGCGGAACATGACGCGGCCGAGCGACAGTATCTCGTCGTAATAGGCATAGATATACCTGCGGAAGTCCGACATGTCGTCCGGCCAGATATTCGGGCCATAGATGACATTGCCGGCGAGATAATCCGGATCGCCCTCCGGCAGCTCGAGGGCAACTTCGAACCCCTCCTGATGGTCGGGCTTGGCGGCGACATCGGCATAGAGCCCACCATAGCGGACATAACCGCGATGACGTTGCGCATGCATGATGTCGTGCTGGAGTTTGTACTCGAGCGGACGATGAAAATACGCGGCCATCTGCTCGCGCGCGCGGATCATGCGCTCTTCAGCGACGCCATGGTTCTTGATGTACATGAACCCGACTTCGCTGCAGCAGCGGCGCAGCTCTTTCGCGACGGCTACCCGCCCGGCGCGATCGGTACCGAACATCGGTCCGATATCGACGACCGGAATCTCCGAAAACGCAATCCGCTTGGCAGCGATCGCGGCTTCGTTTGCCGTGTTGGCCGAATCGGGCATGAGCCGACCTCCTGACGCATCCGACGGCGCCTGCCCTGCCGGCAGGCGATCGGCCCGCATGATGCCCGTGAGGCCGGACGCAGGCAACCGCGCCGCCGCCTTGATCGCGAATCCGGCGGCCCCCTATAGTCCGGCCGATGGACGATCTCTTCGCCAAATCAGCCAAACGTAGCCAAGGTCAATACACCGCCAAGGACATCGAGGTACTCGAAGGCCTCGAGCCGGTACGGCGGCGGCCGGCCATGTATATCGGCGGCACCGACGCCCGCGCAATGCATCATCTCGTGGCCGAACTGCTCGACAATGCGATGGACGAGGCCGTGGCCGGCCATGCGAGCCGGATCGAGCTCACCTATGGCAAGGACGGCACTATCGGCGTGAGCGACAACGGGCGCGGCATCCCGGTCGATCCGCATCCCAAGTTCAAGACCAAGTCGGCGCTCGAGGTGATTCTCACGACGCTGCATTCCGGCGGAAAGTTCGGCGGCAAGGTCTACACGACCTCGGGCGGGCTGCATGGCGTCGGC
>JBBDWW010000123.1:0-6589 GCA_040902645.1 Dongiaceae bacterium
GGCGGTTCGGCGCCCGATCGATCTCGAGGCCCGGCGTGCGAACGGCACGAGGTTCTGGGCGGAGTCCACGGTCGCCGATCTCGGTCTCGGCCATGAGCCCGGCACGACCGTGATCTTCCGCGACGTGAGCGAGCGGCACGCGGCAGAGAACGCGCTGCGTGAGAGCCAGGAGCGGCTGGCGTTCGCCCTCGAGGCGGGGCGGATGGGGACCTGGGACTGGCACATGACGGAGGGCTCGATCCGCTGGTCGGAGAGCCTCGAGCGGATCGTCGGGATCCCGGCCGGGTCGTTCGGGGGCACCTACGAGGCCTTCGTCGAGCGCGTCCACCCCGACGACCGGCAGACCCTGCGCCAGGCGCTGGAGCGTGCCACGGCGACGGATGGTGAGTACGTCGCGGAATGCCGGATGGGCCCTGCGGGCGCACAGAACGTCCAGATCGTCGCCCAGGGCCGCGTCGTCCGCGACGCGTTCGGCGAGCCGGTTCGGCTGGTCGGCGTCGCGCTCGACGTGACTGCGCGACGCGAGCTCGAGAGCCAGCTCCGGCACGCGCAGAAGATGGAGACCGTCGGGCGCATGGCGGGTGGGATCGCCCACGACTTCAACAACCTGCTGACCGCAATCATCGGGCATGGCGACCTCCTCGCCCAGTCGCTCGAGCCGGAGGATCAGTTCGAGAACGAGTCGATCGAACCGGATACGACGACTGAATCGGACAGCGAGCAGACATACTAACGACGAGTGATCTGTCACAGCCTCCCTGGCGAGATACCTTAAGGGCCGGCATGCTACATCGCATCGCCGGCCTTTTTTATGCGCGATGCCGCGACGCTAACGAGCGGTGAATGCATCCGCGAGGCGTCGATCGATCGCCGTATCCGACAACATCGTCGCGACCGCCTCGACATCGCTGCCGAGCCCGCGATCCTCGTCCATCGCCACCGCGACCGACCGTACCATCTCCTGCGCGATCTGCGTCGCCTTGCCGAGCCGCGCGGGCTTGGCGAATTCGACGGCTTGTGCTGCGACCACTAGCTCAAGGGCAACCAACAACCGGAAACGGTCGAGCGCCTGCTCCAGTTTGGCGACCGCCTGCGGGGCGTTGCTGGTATCGTCTTCGACCCCGTCGGCGCTGCTGCGTGACAATGTCGAGACCGGGTTCGCGAGATGGCTGATCTCGATTGCGAGCGCTTCGCCGGTCTTCAAGAGCGGCGCCATGCCGGCGCGGGTCGGGCCGCGTGGCGACAAGGTCGGCGGCAGGTCTGAAAGCCGGTCGGTCAACAGTTTCGCCGTGCGCTGCACCGCGAGATTCGCAGCCTGCGCGAGACCGATCGCGGCGGTATCGAAGGCGAGCGCGATCGCCGGCACATGAAAATTGCCGTTCGAAAGAATGACGCCATCGGCCAGGATGACCGAGGGGTTGTCGCCCGAACCGCTCAGTTCCGGTTCGACTGCGTGTTCGGCAAAGTCGAGCGCGGATGCGAGGCTGCCGAGCACCTGGCCGATGCAACGCAGCGACAGCGGATCCTGCACGCGGCGCGCCGCACCCGGTTCGGTCAGGCTGCCGCCATCGAGAAAACGCAACAGACGCGCCGAGACCGAAGTTTGTCCCGGCGCCGGTCGCAATGCGGCAATCCGCGGATCGAACGGCGAGAGATTGCCGCGGAACCCTTCCATCGAGAGCGCGGCCGCGAGGATCGCCTGATCGAGCAGTCGGCGCGAATCGTGCAGCGCGAGCGCCGCGCGGCCGACGGTGATCGCATTCGACGACACGATCGCGATGCCGTCTTTCGGTCCGATCGCGACCGGCTTGAGACCGGTGCGCTCGAGCGCCGCCGCACCCGATATGACCGCGCCGTCGAGTTCGGCCTCGCCTTCGCCCATCATGACGAGCCCGATATGCCCCATCAGCACCAAATCCGCCGCGCCGATCGATCCGATCGACGGCACGACGGGATGGATGCCTGCGTTAAGCAACGCGACCAACTGCCCGGCAATGGCCGGATCGGCACCGGCGCTGCCTTGGGCGAGCCCCTGCGCGCGGATCAGCATCGCCGCCCGGACTGCCTCGGCCGGCAGGCGGGCGCCGACACCGTGGGCGCGGCCGCGCACCGTCACCCGCGAGAACTCCGAGAGGATGTCCGCCGGCAGCATCGAGGTGGCGCGGGGGCCGAGCCCGGTGGTCAGGCCATAGACCGGCCGCCCGTCCTCGAGATGCTGCAACACGACCCGCCTTGCTGCCGCCATGCGCGCATCGGCGGCCGGCGCGAGCGCCACCTTGCGGCGCTGCCGGGCCACCGCAACGACGGCGCCGATATCGATCGGCGCGCCATCGAGCCGCAGGGGATCCATCCCCCGGCTCTACAGGCCCTGCGGCGCCTTCGCAACTGGCCATCTGCAACCAAGGCGGTACGGCCGCGCCGATTTCGATTTCGCAACCGCCGGTTCTATGACAATCATTCGCGGCGGCATTCGCCGCGATTTGGGCAGCATCGAAGGACGGTTCCCGGTGGTGGAGCAGACGGCAACGCGGCGGCGCCCGCGACGCAGCAAGGACGCCGGCATCGCGCAGCTCCCCTGGCGCCGGCTGCGCAATCCCTATCGGCCGGTCGAAGTTCTGAGCGCCGACCAGATCGAGACCATTCACGATGCCTCGCTGCGCGTGCTCGAAGAACAGGGGATGGAGTTCCTCGATGCCGAGGCGCGCGACATTCTCAAACAAGCGGGCGCCGACGTGGAATCCGGCGGGCTCCGCGTGCGGTTCGATCGCGGCCTGATGCTGGAATCGGTCGCGAAGGTCCCACCGCAGGTGACGATCCATTCCCGCAATCCCGAACACAGCCTCACCTTCGGCGGCAATCATGTGAATTTCGGCAGCGTCGCCAGTGCGCCGAACGTCTCCGATCTCGATCGCGGACGGCGGCCCGGCACGTTCGACGATTACTGCAATCTGCTGAAGCTGGCGCAGACCTTCAATGTCGTGCATTTCCTGAGCGGCTATCCGGTCGAGCCGGCGGACCTACCGCCGACGACGCGGCATCTCGATGCGCTGGGTGCTGCACTCATCATGACCGACAAGGTGATCCACGGTTATTCGCTCGGCCGCGAGCGGATTGCCGATGCGATCGAGCTTGTTTGCCGCGCGCGCGGGATCGACAAGGCGCAGCTCGCGAAAGAGCCGGGCGTGTTCTCGATCGTGAACACCAACTCGCCGCTCCGGCTCGATGTCCCGATGCTGCAGGGGCTGATGGAAATGGCCCGCCACGGCCAGCCGGTCTGCATCACGCCCTTCACGCTGTCGGGCGCGATGGCGCCGGCGACAATCGCGGGCGCTCTCACCTTGCAGAATGCCGAGGCATTGGCGGGAATCGCCTTCATCCAGATGGTGGCACCGGGTGCGCCCGCGATCTATGGCGGTTTCACCTCGAACGTGGATATGAAAACCGGCGCGCCGGCTTTCGGCACGCCGGAATATGTGCGCGCCGCGATGGCCGGCGGCCAGCTCGCGCGCCGCTACAATTTCCCCTATCGCTCGTCCAACGCCTGCGCCGCCAACGCGGTCGACGGGCAGGCCGCCTATGAATCGCAGATGTCGATCTGGGGCGCGGTGATGGGCGGTGTGAACATGCTGCTGCACGGCGCCGGCTGGATGGAAGGCGGCCTCGTGGCGTCCTTCGAGAAATTCATCGTGGATGTCGAGATGCTGCAGATGATGAGCGAGTTCCTGCAGCCGATCGAAGTCACCGAGGAAACGCTCGGTCTCGATGCGATCGCCGAGGTCGGACCGGGCGGGCATTTCTTTGGCGCCGCGCACACGCTGGCTCGCTACGATCACGCGTTCTATCCGCCGCTGCTCTCCGACTGGCGCAATTTTAAAACCTGGCGCGAGGCCGGGGCGCTCGATACGGCGCAGCGCGCCAACAAGCTTTGGAAACGGGCTGTCGCCGACTATGAGGCGCCGGCGACGGATCAGGCCTGCAAGGAAGCAGTCGAGGATTTCGTCGAACGGCGCAAGCGCGAGGGCGGGGTTTCCCAAGCCTGAACGCGCGCCCGAAACGGGGGAGCGCTGTTAGGGCTGGGCCGGCTCGCTCAGCCCGCCAGCGGGTGAACCACCGGTTCCTTGCTGTGCCGCCAGTAGCGCCGCGCGATCTCCCGATAGCCGCCGAAATGATAACCGCCATTCTCGGTGAGATATTCCTCGCGCCGCGCGCGGAACTGACGCGGCCGGCGATACCAGGCGAGGCCGGGCTCGCGGTGATGCACGACATGATAGCTGTTGAACAGATAGAGCAGGCCGAAGAACCAGTCGGCCTCGACGATCACGGTGCGGCCGCCCGGCTCGTGCGCGGCGCGATGTTCGGCAAAGGAGCGCAGCAGCGTCAGCGACGTGCCCGGATACGCAAAGCACGCGATATAGAGCAGCGGATTCATGCCGCAGACACCGACGACCCAGATCCCGATCGCGATCACACCGACGGCGTGCAGCGACCAGTCGCGAATCGCGGCCTTGTTGCCGGCGGCGACGTTGCGGAGCGCATGCGCAAAGGTGACGATTGCGGCCACCGCCGGACCGAGCAGCAGCCGGCCGGACAGCGTGTTGGTCGCCTGCATGATCCGGCGCTGCCAGTGCGGCATTCTCTGCCAGCGGATCGGATCGACATAGAAACTCTCCGGATCGATGCCCGGCAGCGTCAGATTCTCGTCGCGGTGATGGACGAGATGCGAATCGCGATAGAGCGTGTAGGGCATCCACAGATTGAGCGGCGCCACCAGCAGCGCCGTGTTGGCCCAGCGCGCACGGAACGGAAAGCCGTGCACCGCTTCATGCTGGAGCGACCCGTGGAAACAGACGATGATCGCCCCGAGCGGCGCTAGCGCCCACCAGGGCAGCAGCGCATGGAACCAGGTCACGATGCCGAACGCCGTGTAGGTCAGCAGGACCAGCCCCAACGTGGCGAGGTCGACCGCAGGGGCCGAGGCGGCAGGGACGGTGGCGGCACGAACCATAGACGTTCCAATGTTGCGCTAGATCAGTCATGACATATTTGTGCCACAGATAACCTTACAGCAATGAGGGAATGTGCCCGAATTGTTGCAGATTGCAGCGTTTATGATATTATGGTGATAATTATCTACATTCGTGGAGTTTTGGCTGATGCGCACGGCCGATCGGGTCGAAACGGTCCGGGTCCTGCGGGAACGGCTCAACGAAGTCATCGCCCGCAGTGGCCTGTCGCGCTCGGGGTTTGCCGAACGGCTGGGGATCGACCGCTCGACCTTGTCGCAGGTGCTGGCGGGGCCGGACGATCGCCTGCCGCGGGCCGAGACGCTGGCATCGATTGCCCGCGACCGGAAGGTCAGCGTGGACTGGCTGCTCGGCCTCACCCAGCAGGGCGGTCTCGGCACCGATCTCCTGACGCAGCCTTTGGAGATGGAGCCCGGCGGCAGCTCGCCCGCCGATGCGCGCCTCACGCGCTGGCACACCGAAGCGGCCGGCTACAAGATTCGCTACATCCCGAGCACGCTGCCGGATCTGTTCAAGACCGAAGCGGTGATCCGCTACGAGTACCGCACGCTGACCGAACCGGTTTCGGTCTCGCGGATCGAGGCGGCGACTGCCCGGCTCGAGGTGCAACGGCGTCCCGAAAGCGACATGGAAGTCTGCTCGACGATCCAGGCGATCGAGGGCTTCGCCCGTGGCGAGGGTTACTGGAGCGACCTGCCGGTCGCACAGCGAAGCGAGCAGCTCCATCACATGATCGCGCTGATGGACGAGCTCTACCCGACCTTTCGCTGGTTCCTCTATGATGCGCGGGATCGCTATTCGGTTCCGATCACGGTGTTCGGGCCACTCCGGGCGACGATCTATATCGGCCAGATGTACATGGTGTTCAACAGTACGGAACATATTCGCGCGCTGACCGCGCATTTCGACGAGCTGATCCGCGCCGCCAGGGTGCAGCCGCCGGACGTGCCGCCGTTTTTCCGTCGCCTGCTCGACGAACTCGATGGTACGGAGGCGAAGCGTGGATGAACCGGCAAGCGGATCGGTTCGCGCGCGCGGCCGCTGTCTGTGCGGCGCGGTGTCGTTCACCGTGAGCGGTTCGCTGCGCGACGTGGTCGTCTGTCATTGCGGCCAGTGCCAGCACAATCACGGCGGGCCGGCGTACTACACCAGCGCCGCCTGGAAGGACATCGCGCTCGAAGGCAGGGACCGGTTGCGCTGGTATCGATCCTCGCCCAAGGCCCGGCGCGGCTTCTGCGCCGAATGCGGCTCGAGCCTGTTCTGGGAACCGATCGGCGAGGCGCGCGTCTCGATCAATGCCGGCGCGCTCGAACAGCCGACCGGCCTCAGAACGGTTCGCCGCATCTACGTCGCCGAGAAGCCGGACTGGGACGAAGTCTATGACGGGCTCGAAACGCTGCCGGGAAGCATGCGCTCGTGAGCGCGAACGATCCCATCCTGGCGCGCGGCCGCTGTCTGTGCGGCGCCGTCACCTATGCGGTGCATGGTAAACTGCGCGAGCGGTTGAGCGTGTGCCATTGCCATATGTGCCGTCGCCATCATGGCGGTCTGGGCATCTACACCTC
>JBBDWW010000124.1:0-6576 GCA_040902645.1 Dongiaceae bacterium
CATGCTCGGTCGGGCGGCTGAAGGCCGGCACCTGCATGTCGCTTTCGATGCCGAAGCTCTGCCGGACCGAGATCGTGATGTCCGGCAGGTCTGCTGCCGTTGCCGGCGGGTTGGTCGTCGTTGCCATGGAAAAGCGTCTTTCGTTTCTGGATGGCGTCAGGTCGGGCTCCGTTCGCCCGGGTTCAGAGATGAGGGCAGTGCTTCAGTCGCTCATAAGCGGCGTTGATCCGTTTGAGCCGCTCCTCGGCGTTGGCATCGTTGCCCGTCGCGTCGGGATGTAGCTTCTTTACCAATCCCTTATAGCGCAGTTTTACGTCCTGTAATGTCACCGGCGGCTCCAGATCGAGCAAGGCAAGCGCCTCGCGCTCGTGGGCGCTCAGAAGCTGCCATTGCGGATGCCGGACCGGCCGGATTGTCCCGTTCGGGCCGACGCCGAAGGCCCGGGCGAGCGCCGCATCGAGCTGGTCCTTGCCGCCCTCGATTCGCCAGCTCCCCAACGGCCAGGTCGGCCGCTCCCAGACGGTATCCCGCCGGATCGAGGCCTCGATCGCCTCGGGGCCGAGACCCTGGAAATAGTCCCACGCCTTGTTGTAGGCGCGCACATGGTCGAGGCAGAACCAGAAGTAATCCGTCAGCCGGTCGCGGGATTTGGGCGCCCGATGCTCGCCGGCCCCCGCGCAATCGGGGTGGTCGCAAGCCCGAATCGCTTCGCCCGGGGCGAAGGCCTGCTCGCTGGCACGGAAGGACCGGGCTCTTGTCATTGCCCCAATATGGGGGCACTTGACCGCGGCTGACAAGCGAGCGGAATGTCGCGCCGCCCCGGAAAACCGCGGCGCGACAAGGGCTTTGGCGGAGGAATCGGTGACACGGGCGGAGCGTCTCGAGCGGGTTCTGAAAGCCGCTCTCGAACCATTGTCGATTTCGGTGGTCGACGAATCGCATCGTCACGCCGGTCATGCCGGCGCGCGGGCGGAGGGCGAGACCCATTACGCAGTCGAAATTCTCTCGCCGCGCTTTGCCGGATTGACCCGTATGCAGCGTCACAGGCTCGTTCACGAAATCGTGCGCGACGAGTTCCAGAATGGCTTACATGCCTTGTCTCTCAAGCTCTTAGCACCCGAAGACAGCGCGCAAAGAGGTGCATAGCGGACTCGCAGGCAGTTGAAGCTGCGCAATCGTTGCGAGATAAGGGATTCGTGGAACGAGCGGCGATCATCTGGTCCAGCGGGGCAGGGCCATTGCAAGTCGGGATCGAGGGTCTTGACCTCGCGAGCGCGACGGCCATGCGCAATGTGCGGGTGGCGGGTCGGCGGACGAGCGTTCGACTGGAACAGGGCTTCTGGCAGGCGCTCGACGAGATCGCACGCCGGGAAAAGACCGACGTCAACGCCTTGTGCGACTACGCCGCGAAGCAGCGTTTCGGGCTCGGCCTGACGGCGGCGCTGCGGCTTTATACGCTGCTCTATTTCCGCACCGCGACCACCGAAGAGGGCCATGTTGCGGCCCGACACGGCGCCCTGCCGCGGCCGCAGCGCCTTTAGGGGCGCCTCTCCAAAACCCGGTTTTTCGTCAAAGCGTTTTTCGCCAAATCCCGTTTGGCGCCAAACCTGATTTGTCGGGTTCGCGCACCCAATCTGTTTGGCGCGTTTCGCGCGTCCAATCTGTTTGGCGCGCTTCGCGCGCGTCGTATCAGGCGCCGCGATCGGCCTGTTTGCCGGTATAGAAGGCGGGCCAGAATTCCTGCACCACCGGCCCGTCGCTCGCCAGCGCATGGCAGGTATCGAGGATTGCCGGCTTCTTGGTGCCGGCCTCCTCGGCGGTGCGTTCGTCGCGGGCGTGATACATCGTCTGGAATGCGACGGTGCCCATCGATCCGATCATCTCGACCAGATGGACGCAGCCCTGCGTGTTGCCGAGCAGATCCTTGAGCCGCTGATGCCAGCCGCGCTTGATCCGTTCGCCCTTCAGCACCTGAAAATTCGGCGCGACATCGGGGCAGATGCGGAACGGGCCGGCATCGGTCGCGACCTCGATCCCCGCGACGGTAAAGCTGTCGTCCAGTGTCAGCCGCACCCACATATCGTGAATCGGCTCGCCGGCGCCGACCTCGCCGCGGGCACGATTGGGAATGCCATAGGTCTTGGTATCGGTCATATGGCCTTCGATATCCCACAGCCCGTCCTCGCGACGGAAGCCGCGGAACTCGTATTGCCTGGTGTGCTTATGCTCGCGCGCAACGGGTGCTGACAGCGGCATTCGACTCTCTCCCATTCTGCGGCCGACGCCATCGACGCGTCTCAGGCACTGGCCGCCTC
Source organism: Dongiaceae bacterium (assembly GCA_040902645.1). Classification (GTDB taxonomy): domain Bacteria; phylum Pseudomonadota; class Alphaproteobacteria; order Dongiales; family Dongiaceae; genus JAWXBK01. The sequence goes on from JBBDWW010000124.1 coordinate 2,316, forward strand.
GGCTTCGGCCGGTGGCGTCACCCGCAGCCGTTTGATCTGATTACGCTGGCGTTCCAGTACTTCGAAGCGGAAGCCGTGGAACACGAAAACCTGACCGACGACCGGTATGCGCCGCGCTTCATACAGGACCAGCCCGGCGATCGTCGAGGCCTCCTCGTCGGGCAGGCGCCAGCCGAATTCGCGATTGAGATCGCGCAATGTGACCCCGCCGTCGATTTCGTAGCTGCCGTCGGCAATGCGGCGCACGCCGGTCACGTGGATATCGTGTTCATCGTCGATCTGCCCGACGATCTCTTCGAGAATATCCTCGAGCGTGACGATGCCCCTGACGGCACCATATTCGTCGACGACGATTGCGAAATGCTCGCGGCGCTGGCGGAACGCCTGCAACTGGGCCAGCAGCGTGGTGGTGTCGGGAATGAACCAGGGGTCGGCGGCGATCGCCTTCAAGTCGAGCTCCTCGATCTTGGCGCCCTCGCTGCGCACCGCGCGCAGCAATGCCTTCGCGTGCAGGACGCCGACGATATTGTCGGGCTCGCTTTGCCAGAGCGGCAATCGGGTGTAGGGGCTTGCCAGCACCTGGGCGACCGTCTGCACCGGCGGGAGGTCGAGATCGATCATCTCGACCTTGCGCCGATGCACCATGATGTCGCTGACCGTCACATCGTCGAGATCGAGGATGCTGTGCAGCATGGCGCCGGCAGAGCGGATTTCTTCCGCGTCGGCCCCAGCATGAAGATGCAGATCGATGGCGCCGCGCAGCTCTTCCGCCGTGCGCTCGCTGCCGAGCTCGGTCTCGACGCGCAGCCCGAACAGTCGCAACGCAGTGTTGACCATAAGCTGGACGATACGCGTGATCGGGGTGAACAGCAGCACGATAATCCGCATCGGCGGGCCAATGATGAGCGACAACCGCTCCGGGTTGTTGATGGCGTAGGTTTTCGGCAGGATCTCGCCGAAGATCACCACCATCGCCGTGACCGCGATCGTCGCGTACAGCACGCCGTTTTCGCCGAACATCTGGATCATCACGCTGGTCGCCAGCGCCGAGGCGGTAATGTTGACGACATTGTTGCCGAGCAGGATCGCGCCGATGACGCGTTCCATATGCGAACGGAGCACATTCACCTGTGCGGCGCGGCGATTGCCGCGTTGCTCGAGCGCATGCAACCGCGCGCGCGATGCGGCTGTAAGTGCTGTTTCCGATCCGGAAAAGAACGCCGAAAGCAGCAGCAGCAGAACGATGACGCCGAGCGTGATGAGCGTCGCGCTGGATAATCCGCCTGGGTCGTTCATGCGGCGACGGCTTCGTCGAGAATGGCAGCGACCGATTCGATCGGCACGTCGTCGGCGAGGAACGCCTCGCCGATCCCGCGCGCCAGCACGAAGGTGAGGCGCCCGTCGCGCATCTTCTTGTCCTGGTGCATGTGGGCTAGCAGCCGGCGCGAATCCCAGCGCGCGCCGTCGGCGGCCGGCAGATCGGTCGGCAGGCCAAGGGCGGTGAGATGGCGGGTGACGCGCGCCAGGTCGGCCGGTGGGCAGTATCCGAGCGCAGCCGACAGGCGGAAGGCCATGACCATGCCGATGCTGACCGCTTCGCCATGCAGCAAGGCGCCGCCATAGCCGCTCTCCGCCTCGAGCGCATGGCCGAACGTATGGCCGAGATTGAGCAAGGCCCGACGCCCGGCCTCGCGCTCGTCTTCGGCGACGATCGATGCCTTGGCGCGGCAGGCCGTCGCGATCGCCTGGGTCAAGGCGGCGGGTTCGCGGGCGAGCACCGCGCGGCCGTTGGCCTCCAGCCAGGCGAAGAATTTTGTGTCACCAATCAGGCCGACTTTCGCGATCTCGGCATAGCCTGCCCGCATTTCGCGCGGCGGCAAGGTCGCGAGCACGTTGCTGTCGGCCAGCACGAGGCGCGGCTGATGGAAGGCGCCGACAAGATTCTTGCCGCGGCCGGTATTGATGCCGGTCTTGCCGCCGACCGAGCTGTCGACCTGGGAGAGCAGGGTCGTCGGGATCTGCACGAAGGCGATACCGCGCAGCATGATCGCGGCAGCGAAGCCGGTGAGATCGCCGACTACGCCGCCGCCGAGCGCGATGGCGGTGGTCGACCGCTCGACGCGCGCTTCGAGCATCGCATCGACGAGCGCCTCGACCGTCGCGAAATTCTTGCTCGCCTCGCCGGCCGGCACGATATGCGCCTGATGCGCAATGCCGGCTTTATCGAGCGCGAGTTCGAGCGTCGCGAGATGCAGGGCCGCAACCACCTCGTCGCTGACGATGAAGACGCGCGGCCGCGCCAGCAGATTGCGCAATTCTTCGCCGGCATTGGCCAGCAATCCGGGACCGATGGCGATTTCGTAGCTGCGGGTACCGAGCGCGATCGGTACGCGGGTGATCGCGCTCACGATGCCGCCCTCGCGGCACCCCCACCGGGATCGGTAACGGCAGACCGGGCATCGAGAAAAGCCTGCAAGGCACGGCGCATGGTCGTCACGGTTTCTTCGGGCGGTGCGTCGATGCTGTCGACCACGATGTCGGCTTCGGCATAAACCGGATAACGTTCCTCGATGAGCGATGCGAGTTTCTTGCGGGCATCGACGCCCTTGAGCAGCGGCCGGTCGTTGCGCCGAGACACGCGTTTCACCAGCAGATCGAGATCGGCGCGCAGCCAGATCGCAACCGCCTTCGCGTGAATAGCGGTCCGGGTTTCCGCATCCATGAAGGCGCCGCCGCCAGTCGCGAGCACATGCGGCGGCCCGTCGAGCAAACGCAGGATTACGCGCCGCTCGCCATCGCGGAATGCGCGTTCGCCGTGGCGCTCGAAAATCTCGGCGATGGTGCAGCCCGCGGCCGCCTCGATCTCGCGATCGGCATCGACGAACGGCAAATCGAGCTGCTGGGCGAGCCGGCGCCCGATGCAGCTTTTACCCGCTCCCATGAGACCGACGAGAACGACGGTGCGGTTATGATAGGTGGGGTGATCGTCGCTCATGACACGGGCGTACCCAGGCGGCCGCGGCGACGGATCGCGCGAAGATGCGCCCGGGGCGCGGACGGCCGCGGTGAAAATCAAGCCGGCCCCGGTCAAAATGCCGTATTGTCGCCATACTCGAATCCTACCATATCCGCGGTGGGATTGGGCAAGGGAACCCGGCCATAGCGGCCGACAAAGGCTTGTCCGCGCCGCATCCGCCACAAGATTCAGGGCCCCTTTCGATGCGCAAGATTCTCGCCATGCTCATGATCGCAGCCGTCGTCGGCGTTGTCGGACTGTTCGCGGTCCTCGCCACGATGGATCTGCCGCCGCCGGCCGGGCCGGTCGAGATTCCGATTCCGAATGATCGCCTGCAGCAATAGCCCCCGCTCCGCCCGGACGGCGAAACCAGTCATCGCCTGGCGCGCAAGCGCGCTCGGCGCTGGCTTCGCATTGGCGCTCGCCGCCGCATGGCCGTTCGCGTCGGCGGCCGACGAAACCGGCGGCCCGCTCGTCCTTACGCCCTGGGAGCCCAATGCCGGTACGGCCGGCACGTCCTCGAGCGGCAGCTTCGGCGTCGGCAGCGATCCGACCGGGGCCTCCAGCTCGAGCGGCAGCGGCACGCTGGGCACAGGCACGACGGGTACCGCAACGTTTGGCAGCGGCACGACCGGCACGGGTACGACCAGCACAGGCACATTGGGCAGCAGCAGCGGTTCGGGCAGCGGTGTTTACGATCCGACGGCGACACCGGAACCGGTTTCGACCGCGCCGCTCGATCCGACGGTGCCCGAAGGCGAACGCGCGCCGGAAGGCATAACCGTCAACACGCTCGATGACACGCCGTCCGATTATGGCGGAACGCTCGAGCCGAGCGATGGCGGGTTCGGTTACGAGATGTGGCAGGGCACCGATCGCGCGGTCGTCGAGCAATTGCTGCCGCAAATGCCGATCCGCCCGCTCTCGCCGGCGATGCGCGATCTCGCGCGGCGCCTGCTGCTGTCCGCCGCAGCCCCGCCGCCGGGTCGTGCGAATGCCGATCTGATGGCAATCCGCGCCGAACGTCTGCGCCGTCTCGGCAATGCCGCGGACATCGCCGCGTTCCTCGCGTTGATGAACAGCGGCAATTTCAATGCCGAGAGCGCGCGCCTGCAGGTCGATGCGCTGCTGCTCGATGGAAGGCGCGACGAAGCCTGCACGGCGGTGCGCAGCCATATCGCTGCGTTCGACGCGGATCTCTATCTGCAAAAGGCCTTCGCCTTCTGCCAGATGGTCGATGGCGAT
>JBBDWW010000125.1:0-6558 GCA_040902645.1 Dongiaceae bacterium
TGGGCGGAGATCGCCGGCGTGCTGCTGGTGATTGCGGGCAATGTGATCGTGCTCCGGCGGCCGAAGCCTTTGCCCGCGGTGCAGCTCGCACAGTAGATTGGCTCCCATTCGACGACCTCCCGTTTCTTTTTTTCTGCGAAAGCCCTCCCGCCATGAACGACACGCAGCGCCACGCCCCGACCGGTTCGCAGACGATCGCGCGGATCCGCCCCGAGATAGAGGCGCTGCCGGAATCGCATATCGTCGCGGTCTGGCAACTCGGATTCGAGGTCGAGGACGTTATCGGCCTGTGGGTCGGCGAGGGCGACCTGCCGACGCCCCAATTCATCTGCGATGCCGCCGCGCAATCGCTGGCCGCCGGCGAGACGTTTTATACCTACAAACGTGGCCTGCCGGAACTGCGCCAGGCGATTGCGACCTATCACGAAGGGCTGCATGGCGTGCCGGTCGATGTCGAACGCGTCATCGTCACCAGCGCCGGCATGAGCGCGATCATGCTGGCAACCCAGTCAATCCTCGGCCGCGGCGACAACGGCATCGTCGTGTCGCCGATCTGGCCGAACGCGGCAGCCGCGATGCGCATCGTCGGCGCCGAGGTGCGCGAGGTCGGGCTCGATGCGACGCCGTCGGGATGGAAGCTCGACATGGCGCGGCTTGAAGCGGCCTGCGATGAGAACACGCGCGCGATCTATATCGCGACACCCGGCAATCCGACCGGCTGGCTCGCGGAAGGCCACGAGATCAAGGCGATCATGGATCTCGCACGCCGCCGCGGCATCTGGGTCGTATCCGACGAAGTCTATAACCGGTTCGTCTATGACAGACCGGGCGTCACGTCCGCGCCGTCGTTCATCGCCGAAGCGGCACCCGACGATCCGCTGATCGTCGTGCATTCCTTCTCGAAGGCCTGGGCAATGACCGGCTGGCGCATGGGCTGGATGATCGCACCGGAACGGCTCGGCCCCACGATCGACAAACTGATCGAGTACAACACGTCGGGCGCGCAGCCTTTCCTGCAGCGCGCCTGCATCGTCGCGATCGAGCAGGGCGAAGAGTTTGTGGCCGAGATGGTCGAGCGCTGCCGCCGCGCGCGCGATCTCACAATCCAGCGGCTCTCCGCGATGCCACGCGTGCATCTCGTGCCGGCGCCGGCTGCCTTCTATCAGATGTTCTCGATTGACGGGTCCGGCGACACGCTGGAATTTGCCAAGCGCATGGTGCGCGAGGCGCGCGTGGGCCTCGCCCCCGGCAGCGCCTTCGGCCAGGGCGGCGAGAAACATTTCCGCCTCTGTTATGCCTGCTCGACCGAGCGCATCTCGAAGGCGATGGACCGGCTCGAGGCGTTTCTCGAGAAATAGTGGGGCGAACGGGGATGCGCTCTAATTGTGCAATTACAAATTCGTCATGCCCGGGCTTGACCCGGGCATCCACTGTGCCGCTGCACCGGGCCACGCCATTGAAATCAAGTCCGCAAGTCCCGTGGATCGCCGGGTCAAGCCCGGCGATGACGGTTGAGGGTTGCTGTCGAACGCGCAGTTATTTTACTTTGTATTGAGTGACGGCTTTCATCGCGCCTTACCCGACACGCGGCTGCCGACCTTGCGGGTCGGCACCGATACGGCGGGCGCTGCCTTGCGCTCGGTCACGTCCGGCACCGGCCCCGGTTTCACGCCGGTCACCTCTTCGATGATCCAGTCGCGGAACGCGGCGACCTTCGGCCGCTCGCGATAAGGCGGCGGCATCACGACCCAGTAGGCGTAATCGGTCTCGACCTGCAATTCGAACGGCTTCACGAGGCGGCCGGCCTTCAAATCGTCGCCGACCAGAATCTGCTGGGTGAGCGCGACGCCGAGCCCGTCGATCGCCGCCTGGACCATCAGCGCCGAGCTGTTGAAGCTGAACGCGTGGCCGAAATCGACCTCGCCGAGGCCCGCCGCACGAAACCAGTCGTTCCAGAAATTGCCGCGCCAGTCGTAGTCGCGCAGCAGCGAGTGCTTGAAGAGATCGGCCGGTTCGCGGATCGCGTCCGGCCCCTCGAGCAGCTTTGGACTGCAGACAGGGAAATGCGTTTCGCTCAGCAGCCGATCGGTCGCAACGCCCGGCCATTTGCCGAGCCCGTGCCGGATCGCCACGTCGACCTCGTCGCGCGCGAAATCGACGACACGTTCGTCGGCGGCGATGCGCACATCGATGTCGGGATGGCGCGCACGAAAACTGCCGAGATGCGGCACCAGCCAGCGTGCGGCGAAGGAGGGCATGCAGGAAACGGTGAGCGGACCGGCGGTCTTGCGGCGCGCGAGCTTGAGCGAGGCATCGGCCAGCCGGTCGAACGCGTCCTGAACCTGCGGCCAGTAAGTCTGGCCGGCCTCGGTCAAGCGCAGGCCGCGGCCCTGGCGACGAAACAGTTTCAGGCCGAGCGCCTCTTCGAGCGCCTTGATCTGATGGCTGATCGCGGAGTGCGTGACGTTCAACTCGTCGGCCGCCTTCGAGAGCGACAGATGGCGCGCGGCGCAGGCGAAATAACGCAGCGATTTCAACGGGGGAATCGGGTCTCGCATGGAGAGGCTACCTGTTAGGTTGGCTAACAGTTGGAGGTAGAAAATGTCGTTTGTGGATGCCGCTGTCAATCGTCATCTTCTCTTCAACAAGGCCCGAAACACCGGGTCCTAGAGGCCCCGGAGAGACCGGGTCAACTGTGAGGAGATCGACTATGACGAACCATGCCGCACCGGCTTTCCTGCATGCCGATTGCCCCGCCGCCCGGGCAGCGCGTCGCCCGGTAGGCAGTCTCGTCGCCAGCGCCTTCACGCGCGGTGTCGAAACCCTGTTCGCCTGGCAGGAGCGCGCCAATCAGCGCTTCCGTCTGCGCCAGTTCGACGACCGCGCATTGCGCGATATCGGCCTCTCCCGGGCCGACGTCGAGGCCGAAGCCGGCAAACCGTTCTGGATGGGCTAAGCGCCCGTTCCGCCGGGGCGCCCCCCGCCCCGGATCTTGTTCCCTGACGGCCGGCTTAACCCGTTTGCCGGCCTCCCTCCCGGGTGACCGAAAGGTCACCCGATTTTCTTCCCGGGCGCGATTCGAGGATCGCCCGACATTCGTCCGGTCGATTCGCAAGCGCCGGATAGAGACGAAACCCACAGCGCGCCAGAGTGCGCGACTCGACAAGACGTTAAGGAGCACGACCATGACCACGCGACACGCCACCCTTGACCGCCATCACGCGACGCGTTCCTCCGGCACCATCCTCCGCGATCTGCTGGCGCGCGCATTCGGCGCGCTCGATGTTTGGCAGGACCGCGCGCAGATGCGTCGCGGGCTCGCGACGATGGACGACCGGCTGCTGCGCGATATCGGCCTCACCCGCGCCGACGTGAAGCAGGAGCTCGGCAAGCCGTTCTGGCGGAAATGAGCGAGGCGGCCTAGCGTTGCGCTGACGTCGCCAGCCCCGACATGCGCAGGCGGCGCCAGGAGGGCGATATGGAACTGGCGGCGCTACGCCGGACGGCGCGTTTCAATCGCTGGGCCAATGAGCGGTTCGCCGCAAGCTGCGCCGATCTGACGGACGCAGACTGGACACGCGCTTTGCCCGGCGCCTTCCCGAATCTCCGCGACACGCTCACGCATATCGCCGAAATCGACAGTCTCTGGCTGATGCGCGGCAGTCGCGCGAGCGCCTTGCCGATTCGCACCGGCGCGATCGTCTCCCCGGCTGATTTTGCATCGACACGGCGCGCGATCGATGCGGCGATCATCGCGTGGCTCGCCGCTCTCGACGAGGGAGCGCCGTCGCAACCGCTGGTCTTTCTCGATACGGAAGGCGTCGAACGGCGGCCGACGCTCGGCGCCGGTCTCGCGCATATGTTCGATCACCAGAGTTTTCATCGCGGCGAAGCCTGCACGATGCTGACGGCACTCGGTGCCGCCGCACCGCCGCTCGACATGCTCGATTTCTTCGATGCCGATCGCTAACGCGCACAGCGCAGACCCGGAACCAGAGTAAAATAATGTCCTCATGGTGAGCTTGTCGAACCATGAGGGATCGTGCCGCCTCATCTTTCGTCCCTCGACAGGCTCGGGATGAGGAGGCTCAGGATGAGGTTTTGGGTCGAGCGTGCGACTGCGAATTCATGCGCTGTAGCGTGACGTCACTCCCGCACCTTCAGGAACAGGCGGTTCAGCGCGTTGAACGTCTCGTAGGTCGCGCGGAAATCCGCTTCGACCCGCGCGACGTCGTTGCCCTGAGCGACCGCCGAAACGATCTCGGCGATCGAACGCTTGCCGTCTACCAGAGCGAGGATCGGACCGGCGCGCGGCGGCAGCGGCAATTTCAGGGTGAGCCCGTCGACCTGCACGCTGATGCCCGCACCAGGCTTGAGGCTCTGCGCGAGTGCGGGCCCGTCGAATCCTTTCAGGACCGGGATCAGTGCATGATCGTCGGGCGACGCGATGCGGTTCACCGATTCGCCGGCGCGAACCAGATAGGCGATATGGGTCTTGATGTTGCCGGCGAGCTTTTCGGCGAACGCCGCGCGCTCGAGCCAGGGCAGCAAGGCGAGCTGTTTCAGCAGCGCCGGATCGTTGAGATAGCGCTCCGGCTGATAGCGCCAGGGTTCGATCAGCGCCGCGATTTCGAGCCCCGCGCCGCCGACGAGATCGATCAACTCGGGCAGCAGAAAGGCCCGGTCGCGCGCATGGAGCAGAAGGTCCTGCAACCCCGCATCGCCACCCGCGAGATGATCGGCGATCGCCGGGTTGCGGCGAAACCGATTGGTCGCCGGCAATTGCTTCAGCAAACGTCGCGTGAGATCGAGCCGTTGCGCCAGCGGCATCGCGCCGGCGATTGCGCGCAGCATCGCCTGCGTGTCGTAGACGCCGCTGCGGCCGAGTTCGCCGTAGACCATGATCCCCATACCGCCGCCCGGTGCGAGATGGGCTGCCAGCGTCGCGAGCGCCGCCGCGGGATCGGCCAGATGATGCAGCACGCCGCAGCAATCGATGTAGTCGTAGGGGCCGGACGCAAGCGCCGGCAGGTTCTCGATCGCGCCGCCGACGAAGCGGATCGTACCGAGATCGCGCGCTTCGGCACGCGCCGTTGCGATCGCGCGCGCGGCATCGGCGATATCGAGATAGACGATTTCGGCCGGCCAGTTCGCGTCCTTCAGATGCTGCGCCAGCATGATCGTGCCGTCGCCGCTGCCGCCGCCGGCCACCAGTACGCGCAGCTTCTTCGGCATCGCTGCACCGCCGGCGAAGAGATAATGCCGCATTTCGAGCAGATGGCTCGGCGAGCCTTCGACGAGGCGTCTCGCCTCGTCCTTCGGATCGCGCGCCGGATAGGGATGCGCCTCGTATTGCGCGCGAACCTCGTCGCCCTGCGGCTTGTTTATCGTCATGGGGCGGCCTAGTCCAGTTTCCGGCCGGTCGTCAGCACGATCTTGCCGGTCGCCTTACGGTCGCGCAGCAGTGCCAGCGCGGATGCGGCATCCGCGAGATCGTAGCGCGCCGAGATATGCGGCTTCAGTTTGCCCTCGCCCCACCAGGCAAAGAGCTGCGCCAGCGCATCGCTAATCGCATCGGGCCGATTCCGGAGCCAGGATCCGAAATTGAAACCGAGCGCAGCAACGTTCTTCACCAGCAGGATGTTGGCCGAAATCTGCGGGACGCTGCCGCCGGCAAAACCGACGATGACGATGCGCGCACCCCAGTTCGCCTGACGCAGCACCTTGTCGAAGCTATCGCCACCGACCGGATCGAACACGACGTCGGGCCCCCCGCCCTTGCAGATCAATTTCAGCCGCTCGCGCAAATCTTCCTTGCGATAATCGATCAGAAAATCGGCGCCATGCGCTTTCGCGAGTGCGAGCTTGTCGGCGCCGCCGGCGCAGGCGATCACCTCGGCGCCCATCGCCTTGCCGACTTCGACGGCGGTCAATCCAACGCCGCCCGCTGCACCGAGCACCAGTAACCGTTCGCCGCGTTGCAGCCGGCCGGGCCAGGCGAGCGCGCCATAGGCGGTGCCATAGGCGATCGCGAAACCGGCGGCGGTTGCGAAATCCATCCCTTCCGGCAGCTTCACGATGCGCGACACGGGCGCTGTCATATATTCGGCGAACGTGCCCTTCGCGATCACCAGCACGCGCGCGCCGATCAGATCGCGCGGCAGATTCTTGCCGGCCGCAACGACGCGCCCCGCGGCCTCCATGCCGGGCACGAAGGGCGGGGCTTGCTGCTCCTGATACTGGCCGGCGAGCAATACGAGGTCGGCGAAATTGCAGCCCGCGGCCGCGACCTCGATTGTGACCTCGTCGGGGGCCGGATCGGCCGGCTGCGCGCGATCCTCGAGTGCGAGCTGTTCGATGCCGCCAAGGGCGCGGGCGATCACGGCACGCATGGTCAGAACGGGCTTTCCGCGGCGCGGCGCACGCGACCGACTTCGAGCCCGGCGCGATTCATAACCGGCGGGCTGAGGAGATCGACGAGTTCGGCCTGTTCGGCTTCAGCGATGATGCCGAGATGGCAGAGTGTCATGCCCATCGCAACTTCGGCAGCGCGACCGG
>JBBDWW010000126.1:0-1049 GCA_040902645.1 Dongiaceae bacterium
GAGATCTCGACCAGGTTCAGGTCCGGGTCGCGCACGTAGACCGAGCGGATCTTTCCCGTCGCGCCGGTCTTCATCACCGGGCCCTCGAGGATCGTCACCTTCGAGGCCTTCAATTTCGCGATCACGGCGTCGAGCGGGATCGCGGCGATGAAGCACAGGTCGAGCGTCCCCGGCGCCGCGACGTGCGCGCGCGGCGTGAACTCCTTGCCCCACTCGTGCAAGTTGATCTTCTGGTTGCCGAACTTGAGCGCCTGGCGCGTCTCGGTCGGCGTCCTGAAGGATTCCAGGCTCATGCCCAGCACGTCGCGATAGAAGCGGATGCAGCCTTCCAGATCGCGCGTGGTGAGGACGATGTGGTCGACGTGGTCGATCACTTGCGCTTCAGCATGCGCAGGGGGTTGTATTCGATCACCGCCTCGCCGCGCTGGTTCACCACCTTGTTGGCGAAGCGCACCAGGCCGCGATCGCCCTTGGAGGTCAGCCGGCATTCGGTCACCTCGACCTCGACGTGGATGGTGTCGCCGACCACCGTCGGCGCCTTGACGTCGAGCGTGGCGCCGAGGAAAGCGAGCCCGGTGTCCTGCATCGAGGGCAGGAGCAGCCCTTCGGCGAACGAATACACCAGCGCCCCGGGCACCGGCCGGCCCTTGATCGCACGCTGCGAATCGTCCTCGACCGCGAACAGCTCCTCGGTCAGCCAGGTGAGATTGACGAAGTTCGCCAGGTCGGACTCGACGATGGTGCGGCGGTGCGTGCGAAAGCGCATGCCGACCTTCAGGTCCTCGTAGCAAAAGCCGCGGCCGATGGGATGGACGTTGTCGCTCATCTCTAGAAGATGGTGTAGGCGCCGTCGATGACGAAGTGATCGCCCGTATGGTAGCCGCTCGCCTCGCTCATCAGGTACACGGCGATGCCGGCGAAGTCCTCCTTCCTGCCCCAGCGCCGCAGCGGAATGCGCGGCAGCACCGCGGCGGAGAACTTCGCGTCGCCGATCGCCGCGGCCGTCATGTCGGACTCGATCCAGCCGGGCAGGATGGAGTTGGCGGTGA
>JBBDWW010000127.1:0-6529 GCA_040902645.1 Dongiaceae bacterium
GAACGGGCCCCGCATCGGTATCACGACCTATTTTTGCGGACCGCAGTTCCGGCAGATGGCGAACCTGACGCATGGCGCCAAACGCGAAGCGATCGGCGATGCACCGGATGAACTGAAGGCGCTGATGGGGTTTAAATCCTGGAGCGGCTACGGCCGCACCAGCGACAAGTACAACGACCTGGTCGAGCCGGCGGAAAACCTGATCGGCGAACTCAAGCCGTAGCGCACCCCGCTTCCCGTTCTACGATCCGGGTTCGGAATCGAGAAACGGCGCGACCGATTTCGCGGCATCCTGCCCGCTCACGACGGCCACGATTTCAAACTCCGCCAGATCGCGCCAGTTCAAGAGCCAGGATTGCAGCCGCCCAATATCCTCGCACTCCATGAGCTGGAAGCAGCGCTGGAATCCGGCCTCGACCCAGCTTCCGACATAGACGAGACCGTCGGGCATCATCCGGCCTTTGTCGCGGAAGCGCCGGTAGACCGGCACCGGATCGGCATCGCGGAAATGTTCGATGACCATGAAGAGCATGATCGCGTGACCTCCCCGGAATCGGGCGACCTGCCGGTGCAGGCGTTACGGCCCCGGCAGCATCACTTTGCCGGTGCCGCCGCGGTCTCGTGCTGCGCCTTGCCCTGATAGTAGGTCGCGGTGCGGCCCGGCTGAATGACGATCCCGTCCTTGCCGTAATAGCGGCGCAGATTCCGATGGATCGGCCGCGGCGGATCGGCCTGCAGCCACAACCGCAGCAGCAAGCGCTTCTTCGCGGGATCGGTCTCGTCCTCATAGGCCGTGCGTGCGTGCAGCGTCGTATAGTTGTTGAACAGCACCAGCTCGCCCGGCTCGTAGCGGAACAGCAGGCGGATATCCGGATCGTCGCAGAGCGACTGGAAGAGATCGAGCGCGGGCTGATCGTCGCCCTCATAGGCGTAGCGCGGATCCTTCGCCGCCCAGTCCATGAATTCGCGCAGATAGCAGACCGACAGCTTGCCCTCTTCCCAACCGAACACCGGCACGCGATAGGCGGTGATCTCGGGTTCGCCCGGCGGTTCTTCGCCGAACCAGTGATAGTGAAAGCCGCGTTCGAGCGCGGGCAGGAAATCGGGCCGGCGCGCGAGAATCTCGTTCCACAAGGTCATCGCCGACACCAGCAGGCTGAAGCCGCCGGATTTCGCCTGGCGGATGCAGAGCAGGCCGACGATGTCGTCGGAATCGGTGTGCGGCGAGAGTTCCTTGCGGCTCTTGTACCCGCGCTCTTCGATATCGGGCCGCGAGACATCTTCGACGCGCCCGAGCCGGTCGCCGAGCGGGCTCTGCGACACCGCATGGCCGAGATGAAGGCCTAGCGCCCAATAGGCCGCTTCGGTTTCGCTGACCGACCAGCGTTCGACCGGCAGGCCGCGCAACAGCAGCAGGCCGCGCCCGTCGGCAACCTCGTGGCGCCAGCGCGCGAGGTCCTCGGCGATGCTTGCAAGCGGCACGTCGTCGCGCGTCAGGTTCTTCCAGCCGCCGCGCTTGTAGGCGAGCGAGATGGCATCGTCGAGCGCGACGATATGGCGGCGTTCGAGATCGAACGCGAAAGCGTCCTTGGAGCGGAAGTCGGCCCCTTTCCAGGCGCCCGGATGGTCGATCGGCTGATGGCTCATGGGTCGAATGCTAGCATTGGTCGAAGGCCGGATGCGAGGCCGGGACGCTCAGGCGATCTCGCCGAGGAACGCGTCCGCCACGGCGAGATACTCATCGATATCGGCGGGCTCATGCGCGAAGGAAACCGCAGGGCCGGCACTCGCGATCGCATCCCAGATCCCGCGATTGCCCATGAAGATGCGGCGCGCGTCGATCAGTTCGTAGTCGATCGACCGGCCCGCCTCGACGGCATCGCGCGGCAGCATTGGCTCGAGGCACCAGCCGCTGCGACCGCCCAACTGCGGCGCACGCCAGGGCAGCCCGTGCCGAGCGAAGACCTTGTTCAGCCCGTCCGCCAGTTGCCGGCCGAGCGCCTCGACGCGCGCGTAACCCTCTTCTGTCAGAACCTGTTCGAGGGCTGCGCGCGAGGCCGCCATCGCAAGCGCGTTGGCGAACACCGTGCCGCCGGTCGGCAACACCGCGCCGCCGCGATGGCGGTCCAGATTCTCCTCCATGACGGCTGAGAGTTTTGCATTCATGCCATAAGCGCCCATCGGCAAACCGCCGCCGATACATTTGCCAAGCGTCACCATGTCGGGGTGAAGTTTCCAGGCGTGCACCATCCCGCCCCAGGCGAAGGTCTGCGTATGGGTCTCGTCGATGACCAGCAGCGTACCGGTCTCGCTGCACGCGGCGCGGACCGCCGGCCAGAACCGGTCATCGGGCAGCACCAGGCCGCAATTGGTAAGGGCCGGTTCGGCGACCAGACAGGCATAGTGCCGGGTCTGCAGCGAGGCACGCAGCGCATCGATGTCGTTGAACGGCACAGTATCGGCGCGCCGCCCGGCATCGGCCGGCAGCCCGACATAGCCGGCGCTGGAATAGCCGCCGCCGGCGGCCAGCATCTCGTCGCCATGGCCGTGATAATGGCCGTTGAACATCAGGGATCGCTCGCGGCCGGTCGCCACGCGCGCGAGCCGGATCGCCTCGGCATTGGCGCCGGTCGCCGACAAGGTGAACTGCCAGTGCGAGAGACCAAAGCGTTCACCGAGCAGTTCGGCGACGCGGATCGCGTCTTCGCCCGGCAGCAGGAAGGACGGGCCGTTCTGAATCTGCCGTGCGACGGCCTCGACGACGGGTTCCGGCGTGAAACCGCAGCTCATCGAGAGATCGGCCTGGTTCATGTCGAGATAGACATTGCCGTCGGCATCCCAGAATCGCGCGCCTTCGCCATGCGTGACGAAAACCGGCGGACTTTCGTACAGCCCGGCCATCCAGCCCATCGGCACGCCCGCGGGCATCACGCCGCGGGCCTGTTTCAGCAGCCTCTGCGATTCGCGCGTCCGATTGTCGCGTGCGACGATTTCGCGCCGTTTGAGGGCGGAGAGTTTGTCACGATCGACAATGTGATTTTTAGCGTCATCCATAGGTGGGGAGTGTAACGCGGTTATCGCGTACCGACAATTGCCGCATTGTCCAGAAGATCGCAGGGAAACGCGTGAATACGATTTGCGCGAGGTCAAAAATACGATGATTTGCGCGAGGTCAATAACACGACGATGTGAAAATGAAATCTCATTCTTCGGGGAACGGTTTGCGACCGTATTGGGTTAGGACCGTACACACATACGGGTCGTATCAAACGATCGGATCAAATGATCGTCGAGACGGCGCCGTATCCCGGAACATGACAGCAATGTCGAAGAAGGAGTTGAACATGAACAAGATGTATGGCCTCCCGCTTTTCGCCCTCGCGCTCGGCGCCCTGGTTACCGGCGCCAGCCTGGCCCAGGCCGAAGGCGAGCTCGAAACACAGACCCAGACCGAGAGCGATCTCAACTCCGATATGAACACGGGCGTCGACACCGATTCAGCGGCCGAGACTCAGCTGCTGGACAGCGCCGTGCTGATCGAGATCGAGGACGAGACGGTCACGCATGACGGCCTGACCGTGTCCGAAATCGAGGGCATGGATGTCTACACGACCGGCGACGAGAATATCGGCGAAGTCGATGAAGTGCTCGGCGACGAAACCGGCCAGGTTCAGGCCTTCGTCGTCGAGATTGCCGACGGCGTGTTCGACTTGGATCCGCGCAAGGTCATTGTGCCGGCCGACCGCCTGACGCTCGATACCGAAAACGATCGGTATCGCACGCAGCTGACCCAGGCCGACATTGAAGGCTTCGATCAGTGGAATCAGTAGTGGTCGTATCGGCCTAACCGCCGAAACGATCGAACAATGCGGCAGCGGAAACCCTAGAGGGGCGCCCGCTGCCGCACTCTCTTTTTTGCCTTTGCGTTTTTTTGACAATACGGCGCTCAGACGTCGTGCGATCGCTTTCCGCGAAAGAAATTGCGCAACAGATCGGCCGAGCGTTCGGCCTGATCCTCGCGGCCGCGCCTTATCTCCGGCAAATGAAAACAGCTTGTCTGATCGAAGATGCGCGCGCCGTTGATGACGCCGCCGCCCTTGATATCCTCGGCGGCGAACATGAGCCAGCGGATGCGCGCAAAGCTCGCCGCCTGCGCGCACATCGGACATGGCTCCAGCGTCACGTAAAGATCGAATTCCGGAAGACGCTTCGCGCCGACCACGCGTGCTGCCTCGCGCAGTGCGAGCAGTTCGGCATGCGCCGTTGGGTCCTTCAGCTCTTCGACCCGATTGCCCGCATGGGCGACGATGCGGCCGGTCGCCGCTTCGACCACAACGGCGCCGATCGGCACCTCATCGCGCGCCGCCGCGGCGGCCGCTTCGGCGAGCGCCAATTCCATCGGGTCCTGACCGTCCGTCGCAATCGCCATGCGCCTGATGTGCCGGCCAATAGGGTTTCGGTCAAGCCTTGCCCTCCCGATGCCCCAATTCATCGTGTAGGATGGCGGCCATGACTGAAACTTCCCACCTCATCCCCGCGATCCCCCTCCCCGACCGCCCGATCCTGCTGGATGGCGGCATGGGCCGCGAGTTGCGTCGCCGGGGCGTGCCCATCCTCGAGACGATCTGGTCGGCCAACGCGTTGCTGGTGGCACCCGATGCGGTGCGCGAGGTGCATCGCGACTATATCGACGCGGGCGCCGAGGTGATCACGATCAACACCTATGGCGTGATCCGCGGCGATCTGGCCAAGGAAGGGATCGAGGACCGGTTCCGTGCGCTGAATGTGCAGGCGGCCGAACTGGCGCGCCAGGCCCGCGACGAATCCGGAAAGCCGGTCCTGATCGCCGGCTCGCTGCCGCCGCTGCGCGGCAGCTATCGCCCCGATCTGGTCGGCACGTTCGAAGAGATCGAACCGCTCTATCGCGAACAGGCGGAATGTCTCGCGCCTTATGTCGATCTGTTCATCTGCGAGACCATGTCGTCCGCCAGCGAGGCGCTGGCGGCAGCGAGCGCGGCCTGCTCGACCGGACGGCCGGTTTGGGTTTCGTGGACATTGCACGAGGACAATTCCGGCCGCCTGCGCAGCGAGGAAGGCGTCGACGAAGCAGCCGCTGCCATCGCCGCCTTGCCGGTGCAGGCGCATCTCGCGAATTGTTGCTCGCCCGAAAGCATCGAGGCCGCGATGCCGGCACTGGCGAAGCTCGGCAAGCCGGCCGGCGCCTATGCCAATGCGTTCCGCCCGATACGGAAAGACTGGAAACTCGACGGCAACACCGACGGCGACGGGCTGCTGCCGCTGCGCGACGATCTCGATCCCGATCACTATGCCGGCCACGCCGCGCACTGGCTCGATGCCGGCGCGCGCTTGATCGGCGGTTGCTGCGGGACCGGGCCGGAACATATCGCGCGCCTCGCACGTCTGGTTCAGGAGCGCAAACGAACGCAATGACCCGCCCGCTGATCGGCATCACGCTCGATTCGGAAGAACCCGGCGGCTATTCCAAGCTGCCCTGGTACGCGCTGCGCCAGAATTATGCGGGCGCCGTCGAGCGCGGCGGCGGCCTCCCCGTTCTGCTGCCGCACGATCCCGATCGTGCAACGGATTATCTCGATCGCATTACAGGGCTCGTGATTGCCGGCGGCGCTTTCGACGTCGATCCCGCGATGTTCGGCGCCAGCGACCGGCACCCGACCGTCAAGCTCAAGGGTCGCCGCACCGATTTCGAGACCGCCATCGTTCGCGGCGCGCTCGAACGTGACATGCCGGTGCTCGGCATCTGCGGCGGGCAGCAGTTGCTGAACGTGATTCTCGGCGGCACGCTCTACCAGCATATTCCGGACGAGGTGCCCGACGCGCTGGCGCACGAACAGCCCAATCCGCGCACCGAGCCGGGTCACGATGTGTCGGTCAAGGCCGGCACGCTGCTCGCGCGCATCTGTGAATGCACGACCTTGGCGGTCAACAGCGCGCATCACCAGGCGGTCAAGGATGTCGGGCCGGGCGTGGTGGTCAATGCGACGGCCAAGGACGGCATCATCGAGGGTATCGAGGATCCGCGGTTTCGCTTCTGCCTCGGCGTGCAGTGGCATCCGGAATACAGCATCAGCAAGGGCGACGACCGTATCTTCGACGCCTTCGTCGCCGCCTGCGCCTGACGCCGGATGAAAAAACCCGGAAGCGAGAGGAAGGCGGATACGCCTGAGGGCGAGCGCATCGCGAAGGTGATCGCGCGGGCCGGTATCTGTTCGAGGCGTGACGCAGAAAAGATGATCGAGGCCGGCCGCGTTGCGCTCGATGGCAAGGCGCTCACCAGCCCGGCGATCAACGTGACGCCGGGCCAGCGCATCACCGTCGACGGCCATCCGCTGCCGAAGGCGATGCGCACCCGTGCTTTCCGCTATCACAAGCCGCGCGGCCTGGTGACGACCGCGCGCGATCCGCAGGGACGCCCGACCGTATTCGATGCGCTGCCGAAGGAACTGCCGCGCGTCATCTCGATCGGTCGCCTCGATATCAATTCCGAGGG
>JBBDWW010000128.1:0-6506 GCA_040902645.1 Dongiaceae bacterium
GATCACCTCCATGCCCTCTTCCGGCGCCATCGCGAGACGCGGCACGGTCGAGCGCCAGATCACGGCATCGAGCACGAGGCCGGTATCGTCGGCATCCTTCAGCGTCGCGTAGATATGGCCCGATTGCGGTTTGCTGAGCCGGCCGATCTCGCCGCGCACCCGGATACGCCCGAATTGTTCTTCGAGCGTGCCTTTGACAGCACGGCTGATCTCGCCGACCGAGTATTCGGGAACATTGGAGATGGGCCGGTCGATCATGGCGCTCATTCTATGCTAAGAGGCGGGCCGGATTCACGCGGTGCGGACACCCCGCGACGAGACGGAAAAGGAGCCCGGAAATGCGCATTCTCGTCGTCGGCAGCGGCGGGCGCGAGCATGCGCTGTGCTGGAAGCTCGCAGCCTCCCCCCTCTGCGACAAAATCTGGTGCGCACCGGGCAATGCCGGCATCGCGGCCGAGGCGGAATGCGTGCCGATCGGCATCGAGGATCTCGATGCGCTGGTCGCCTTCGCCCGCGAGAACCGCGTCGATTTCGTCGTGGTCGGACCCGAGGCGCCGCTGGTCGCCGGCCTGGTCGACCGCCTGGCCGAGGCCGGCATCCCCGCCTTCGGGCCCAATGCGGCCGCAGCCCGGCTCGAAGGCTCAAAATCCTTCATGAAGGACGTCGCCGAAGAAGCCGGCGTGCCGACCGCGCGCTGGCAGCGCTTCGCCGATCCGGCCGCGGCCAAATCATTTGCGCGGGCGCTCGGCGCGCCGCTGGTCGTCAAGGCCGACGGGCTCGCGGCCGGCAAGGGCGTGATCATCGCCGAGAGCATCGCCGAGGCCGATCAGGCGATCGACACGATGCTGGTCGAGGGCGTCTTTGGTGCGGCCGGCGCCGAAATCGTGATCGAGGAGTTTCTCCAGGGCGAGGAAGCGAGCTTCTTCGCGCTCTCCGATGGCGAACATGTGCTGGCGCTTGTGGCCGCACAGGATCACAAGCGCGTCGGCGACGGCGATACCGGGCCGAACACCGGTGGCATGGGTGCCTATTCGCCGACACCGATCGTCGATGCGGCGATGCAGGCGCGAATCATGGCCGAGATTATCGAGCCGACCGTCAAGGCGATGGCGGCGCGCGGCACGCCGTTCAAGGGCGTGCTGTTCGCCGGCGTGATGATCGATACGAACGGCCCCAAACTGCTCGAGTTCAACGTGCGTTTCGGCGATCCAGAATGCCAGGTGCTGATGGCGCGGCTCAAATCCGATCTGCTGCCGGCACTGGTCGCCTGCACCGAGGGCGGGCTCGGCCATTTCGATTTGCGCTGGCACGACGAGACCGCGCTCGTTGTCGTGATGGCCGCGCACGGCTATCCCGGCGATTACGAGAAGGGCTCGGAGATTCGCGGGCTCGACCGTGCCGGAGCACTCGACGACGTTCTGGTTTTCCATGCCGGCACGAAACGCGAAGGCGATCGCATCCTCAGTCATGGCGGGCGCGTGCTCGGCATCGTCGGGCGCGGCGCGGATGCCGCCGAAGCGCGGTTGCGCGCCTATGCGGGCGTCGAGGCGGTCGACTGGCCGAAAGGCTTCTGCCGGCGCGACATCGGCTGGCGCGCGATCACCGAGGGCAAGAAATGACCGAGCGATGGGATGCGATCGTCGTCGGGGCCGGCCATAACGGTCTGGTGGCCGCATTCTATCTGGCGCGCGCCGGCCTCAAACCGCTGCTGCTCGAACGGCGCGACATGGTCGGTGGCGCGGCCGTCACCGAAGAATTTCATCCCGGTTACCGCAATTCGTCGGCCTCCTATGTCGTGAGCCTGCTGCGCGAGGAAATCGTCGCCGACATGGATCTGAAGCGGCACGGCTACGAGACCATCCCGCTCAAGGGTTCCTTCGCACCATTGCATGATGGCCGCTCGATCCTGATGACCGGCGATCCCGACCATGACCGCGCGCAGATCGGCCAGGTGTCGAATCGCGACTATGACGCGATGCAGCGCTTCGATGCGATCATGGGCCGGCTCTCGGATTTCCTGCGCGACCAGATGCTGCGCGAGCCGCCGGCGCTCGGCGGCGGTGGTCTCGGCGATCTCATGTCGCTGCTGCGCGCCGGCAACCAGGTGCGCCTTCTGTCGCCCGAAGACCGGCATCATCTGATCCAGCTCTTCACCACGCCGGCAGCCGACATTCTCGATCGCTGGTTCGATGCCGACGACGTGAAATCGATGTATGCCTCGTCGATCACCGCCGGAAACGCGGTCAGCCTGCGCGCGGCGGGCTCGGCCATCAACATGCTGCATCTCGCGGTCGGCGCGATCGACGGCGTGCGGCGGCGATGGGCCTATGCGCGCGGCGGCATGGGCGCGATCACCCAGGCGATGGCGAAGGCGGTGGTCGAAAAAGGCGGCACGATCCGCACCGGCGCGCCGGTCAAACGCATCCTCGTCGAGAACAAGCGCGCGATCGGCGCCGAACTCGAGAGCGGCGAACGGATCGGGGCGAAACTGGTGCTGGCCAACACCGATCCCAATCGCACTTTTCTGAAACTGGTCGGACGCGAGCATCTCGATCCCGGCTTTGCGCACGACATCGAGCATTTCCGGCAATGGTCCGGTTCCTGCCGGTTCAATTTCGCGCTCGACGGCGTGCCCGAATTCGCCGCCCGGCCGGGCCGCGAGATCGGCCGCCACCATCAATGCTTCATCCGGATGGAGACGGGCTATCGCGATTTCGAGGCGAGCTTCCAGGAAGCCGCGCAGGGCAGGCTGCCAAAAAATCCGATCGTCGATGCGACGATCCCGACCGCGCTCGACGACAGCCTCGCACCGCCGGGCTGCCACATCATGGGTGTGCTGGCGCAGCAATATCCGAAGGAACTCGCCGACGGGCGCTCATGGGATCAGGCGCGCGACGAGGCGACCGACGGCGTCGTCCGCGTCATCGAACGCTTCATACCGAATTTCCGCCGCCAGATCGTCGGCGTCATGGCGCTGACGCCCGCGGATCTCGAAGCGCGCTTCGGCCTGACCGGCGGCGACGTCTATCACGGGCGGCTCGATCTCGATCAGCTCTTCTCGATGCGGCCGCATCCCAAGGCCGCGCAATATCGAACGCCGATCCGCGGGCTCTATCTCTGCGGCGCCGGCGCGCATCCCGGCGGCGGCGTCTCCGGTGCACCCGGCCATAATGCGGCGAAGCGGGTTCTGAAGGATCGCCGCGCAAGACGGGTTTAGGCCCCTCGTGACGGCGCCTGCGGCGCCTATCTTTCAAACCGTCATGCCCGGGCTTGACCCGGGCATCCATTTATCCGCATGCAACGCACTCGAATGTTTGCACCGACGCGTCGGCACAGTGGATCGCGCGCCGCGGCCGGCCGCGGCATGGATCGCCGGGTCAAGCCCGGCGATGACAATTGAAATTGTTTTGCGACACTGCGCTGCGTCACGAGGGAGCGCCGACAATCACCCCAGCCGCTTCTCCAGCACCAGTTCGTAGGGGCCGAAGCCGGCCTTCTCGTAAAGCGCGAGCGCCGGCGCGTTGGCCGGCGAGACGACGATCTGCAGCCAATTGAGCCCGCGCGCCATGACAGGGCGTTCGAGTGCTCCGAGCAGTGCGAGCCCGACGCCACGGCGGCGAGCCTCCGGCGCCACATAGAGATCGGTCACCATGCCGCGATGCAGCCAGTCTTCCCGGAGTTCGAATTCGCCCGACGCGATCTGGCAGACCACCGCGCCATAGCCGACCGGATTGCCGTCGAGTTCGGCCATCAGGATCGTGCCGTCTTCCTCGGCGATTTCGCGGAGCGAGCGATCGACCTCGTTCAGGGTGATCTCGGAACCGGGCCGCATCGCCCAATGCACGTCCGCCTCGTCGTCCGCCAGATGACGCATGAAACGCAGCATCAGCGCGCAATCGCCCGGTTGCATCGGCCGAATGTTGAATCCGGCGATGGTCGGTGCCAGCGCCGGTGTCGCGGCGATATGCTTGTCGAGCCAATGCTCGTAGAGCACATAGCCCGCCTTCCTGTACGCGCTCAATGCGGACGCATTGGTGGCGAGCACGCCCATCTCGATCCGCAGCAAACCGAGGCGCGTGCACCAGCGATCTGCCTCGGCCAGCAGCAGGCCTGCGATGCCGCGACCGCGCATCGGCGGCGCCACGCTGATATCCGAGACATACAGGAACCGATGGGCGCTGGCGCGCAGCTCCACGCTGTCATTGAAGTCTGCATAAAATGCAATGTAGCCGGCGATCGACCCTTCGGTTTCGGCAAGCAGGATCGCGCCCTCCTCGCCCCGGGCGCGGCGATCGAGTTCGTCGAAAAAGACCGGATTGAGCGCAGGCCCCGGACGGCGCGAGGGATGCATCGCATGCTCGGCCGCCTGCAGCGCGATCGCGAGATCGAGGATCGCGCCGCGGTCGCCCCGGTTCGCGCGCCGAATGGTGATTGCGGACATCCGATTTCGTCCTTCCCGCCCCGAATTGCCGACATTGGACTTAACCGGGGGGCTTGCGGCAAGATCGCCGCGCAAAAAGCATTGGAAATCTGCCCCGGGGCCCGTCGATGACCGCATCGCTCTACACGAACGACTTCAGGGAAACACCCTATTGGTGGGACCAGGCCCCGCGCCCGCCGTTCCCGGATGCCGTCCTGCCCGAGCGGACCGACGTACTGATCGTCGGTTCCGGCTATACCGGGCTGTCGGCCGCGCTGGAAACCGCCCGAGGCGGACGCTCGACGCTGGTCGTCGATGCCGAGGAAACCGGCTGGGGCTGCTCGAGTCGCAATGGCGGCCAGGTCTCGACCTCGATCAAGCCGGGCCTCGCCAAACTGACCGAGAAATACGGTGCGAATCTCGCCTTCGAGATGCGGCGCGAGGGACATCGCGCGCTCGACTACATGGAAGATTTCATCCGGCGCGAGGGGCTCAAGGTCAATTGGGAGCGGGTCGGCCGCTTTCATGCCGCGCATAATCCGCGCCGCTACGAAATCGAAACGAAGGCGCTCAAATCGATCCCGAAGGAACTCAAGACCGACGCCTATGCGGTGCCGCGTTCCGAGCAGCATTCGGAAATCGGCAGCGATGCCTATTACGGCGGGATCGTGATGCCGCATCATGCGGCCCTGCATCCCGCAAAGTACGAGAACGCACTGGTTTCACTGGTTCGGCAGGCTGGCGCCACGATCGTGCCGAATTGCCGCGTGACAGGCACCGTGCGCGAGAGCGGCGGCGGCTTTACCGTCATGACCGCAAAGGGCGCGGTCCACGCGCGCGAGGTGATCGTCGCGACCAACGGCTATACCGGCGAGGTGACGCCCTGGCAGCGCCGGCGCGTCATTCCGATCGGCAGCTACATCATCGCGACCGACGATCTCTCGCCCGAACTCGCGAAAGAACTGGTTCCCAACGCGCGCACTCTGTCCGATACGCGCCGGCTGGTCTTTTACTATCGGCTCTCGCACGACCGGAAGAAGATCCTGTTCGGCGGCCGCGTCGCCTATATGGAGAACGATCCGAGAGTCTCGGCGCCGCGGCTGCACGACCAGATGACGCGCATCTTCCCGCAGCTCAAGGCGACCAAGGTCTCGCATAGCTGGGTTGGTTTCGTCGCCTATACGTTCGATACCCTGCCGCATTTCGGCCAGCATGACGGGCTCTATTACGCGATGGGCTATTGCGGCTCGGGCGTGTCGCTCGCCAGCTATTTCGGCATGCGGCTCGGCCAGAAACTGCTCGGCAAGCCGGAAGGCAAAACCCCGTTCGACAATTGCACGTTCGAGACCCGGCCGCTTTATACTGGTTTTCCATGGTTTCTAGCGCCGTCGATTCTCTGGTACCGGATTCTCGACCGCCTGCCGATCTGAGGATGGATATGGGCTCTCTGCCGACCCTCACCGACGACCCCGCGCGCCAGGCCTCCGATCTCGACCGGTTCGGCTACTGCATGGTGGCCAACGCGCTCGACGTCGACCAACTGGCGGCCGTACGCCAGCGGATCGAGGAGCAGGCCACCGCCGAAAAGAAATTGGGCGTGCATCGCCCCGGCACCGATGAAGAGCCGGGCGAAATGGTGAATCAATGGGTGCACATGCTGATCAACAAGGGCCGAGTGTTCCATGAGATGGCGCTCAGCCCGGTTGCAATGCGGATCGTGCGCCACGTGCTCGGCGAGCAATTCCTGCTGTCGGACATTGCCGCCCACATCACCTGGCCGGATAACGGCCTCATGGGCCTCCATATCGATCAGTGGTGGCTGCCGCAGCCGCGGATGCCCGATGCGCCCTATCAGCGCGCGGGCACGATCAATCGGAGCAATGTTCCGATGGGCGATCCGGTACCGGCGGATGGACCGATCTCGCCGCCGGCCGTGGTGAATGTTTTCTGGGCGATCACCGATTTCACGATCGAAAACGGCGCGACGCGCCTGGTGCCGGGCAGCCATTTGTCCGGGCGCAATCCCGATCCGAAACGCGAGGATTATCCGACGGTGCAGGCGGTCGTGCCGGCCGGGTCGGCCGTC
>JBBDWW010000129.1:0-6500 GCA_040902645.1 Dongiaceae bacterium
GGCGGGGGGCGCGCCGCCGGCGGCGGCTGGGGAGCAATCTCCGAAGGATAGCGGCATGGCCGGACGCGGCAGGGACGCGCGGATCCTCATTTACTCGCACGATACATTCGGCCTCGGCCATCTGCGCCGGTGCCGGGCGATCGCGCATGCTTTGGTCGAGGTGCAGCGTGCCTCGGTCCTGATCCTCTCCGGCTCGCCGATCATCGGCAGTTTCGATTTCCGCGCCCGGGTCGATTTCATCCGCGTGCCCGGCGTCATCAAGCTGCGCAACGGCGCCTATACCTCGCTCAATCTCGATATCGATATCGAGGAGACGCTGGCGATGCGCGCCTCGATCATCCAGCACACCGCCGACATCTTCGATCCCGACCTGTTTATCGTCGACAAGGAACCGCTCGGCCTGCGCGGCGAGGCGCAGGAAACGCTCGAGATGCTGAAGGCGCGCGGCGTGCCGCTGATCCTCGGCTTGCGCGACGTGATGGACGAGCCGGGCCTGCTGGCGCCCGAATGGGAGCGCAAGAATGTCGTCCCGGCGCTCGCCGATCTCTACGACGATATCTGGGTCTACGGCCTGCCGCAGATCTGCGATCCGCTCGAAGGCATCGCGCTGCCGCCGTCGGTGCGCAAGAAGATGACCTATACCGGCTATCTGCAGCGCAGCCTGCCGCAATCGCATGGCGCGCCGATGCCGCTCTTGAAGATCAAGGAACCGTATCTGCTGGTCACGACCGGCGGCGGCGGCGACGGGGCCGGCATCATCGACTGGGTGCTGCGCGCCTATGAAAGCGATCCGGGTCTGCCCCACCCCGCTTTGCTGGTACTCGGGCCGTTCATGAATAACGAGCGCCAGACCGAATTCATGCGCCGGGTCGCTGCGCTGCCGAAGGTCGAGGCGATCACCTTCGATGCAAAGATCGAGCATCTGATGGATCCCGCACTCGGTGTCGTCGCAATGGGCGGCTACAACACGTTCTGCGAGATCCTGTCGTTCGACAAGCGCGCGCTCATCATTCCGCGCACCCGCCCGCGCATGGAGCAGCATATCCGCGCGGCGCGCGCCGCCGACCTCGGCCTCGTGCGCATGCTGACCGAGGATTGCGGCCACGACCCGCTGGTGATGGCAACGGCACTCCGCAACCTGCCGCAACAGCCGGTGCCTTCCGACGTGGTGGTGCCCGGCCTGCTCGACGGGCTGGACAATGTGAACCGGTTGGTCAATCAATGGCTTGGGCGGGCGCGGCGACCGCGTTTCGGCGTCACCGGCCGGCGTTCCGCCTATCGCGCATCCGGTCGCACCTGAACCCCCAAAGCCCTCGCGAAGAACCCGTTGCCCAACCCCGTCGTTTTCGTTCTCAAGGGTTACCCGCGCCTGTCCGAGACTTTCATCGCCCAGGAGATCGCGGCGCTGGAGGCGCGCGGGCTTGACATCCGCATCGTGTCGCTGCGCCGGCCGACCGATCCGGCGATCCATCCTGTCCACCGCCAGATAAAGGCGCCGGTTCTCTATCTGCCGGAATATCTGCGCGACGCACCCGGCCGCGTGTTCCGTGCATGGCGCCGCGCACGCCGTCTGCCCGGCTATCGCGAGGCATGGCGTTTGTGGCGCGCCGATTATCGTCGCGACCGCACCGCGAACCGCATCCGCCGCTTCGGCCAGGCCTGCGTGCTCGCCGCGGAATGGCCCGAGGGCGCAACGCAACTCCACGCGCACTTCCTGCACACGCCTGCCTCGGTCGCGCGTTACACCGCGCATATGCTCGGGCTACCCTGGACCGCCTCGGCCCATGCGCGCGACATCTGGACCTCGCCCGAATGGGAAAAGCGCGACAAGCTCGCCGATGCGCATTGGGTCGTGACCTGCACGGCGAACGGTGCCGAACATTTGCGCGCGCTCAGCCCCGATCCGGCGAAAGTGCATCTCGTCTATCATGGGCTCGATCTCGAGCGCTTCGCGACGCCGACCGCGCCCAAGCCCGCGCGCAACGGGCGGCGCATGAGCGATCCGGTGAAACTGATCGCGGTCGGTCGCATGGTCGAGAAAAAGGGCTTCGACGTGCTTATCGCAGCGCTGGCGAAACTGGAGTCGACGCTCTACTGGAAGCTGGTCCATATCGGCGGCGGCGAGATGGGCATGCGCATGCGCGCGCATGCGATGACCGCAGGCATTACGCGCAATGTCGAATGGCGCGGCGCGCAGGCGCAGGAAGACGTGCTAGCCGCATTGCGCGAAGCCGACATCTTCATCCTGCCGAGCCGCATTGCGAGCGACGGCGACCGCGACGGTCTGCCCAACGTGCTGATGGAAGCGGCAAGTCAGAACCTCGCCCTCATATCCACCTCACTGCCGGGCATCGCCGAACTGATCGTGCCGGAGCAGACCGGTTTGCTGGTAAAGCAGAACGATGCGAAGGCGCTCGCGGCTGCGATCGACCGGCTGATCCGCGACCCCGCGCTGCGCGGGCGGCTCGGTTACGCCGCCGCTTGGCGGGTCAAACGCGATTTCGACATGAATGATGGCATCGCGAAACTGGCGCGGCTGTTCGAACAAGACGCCGCGCCGGCCACCGACACCAAAGGCGACGGCGCATGAAGGTCGCGTTCTATGCGCCGCTAAAACCGCCGACCCATCCGATCGCCTCGGGCGACCGGCGCATGGCGCGGCTGCTGATCGCGGCACTCGATCGCGCCGGCTATGACGCGACGCTGGCAAGCCGGCTGCGCAGCTTCGAGCCGATCGGCGATGCGAAACGCCAGCTCGAACTCGCCGATATCTGCCGCAGCCAGATCCCGCGTCTGCTTCGTCGCTTCCGCGCGCTGCCGCCGGCCGAGCGGCCGATCGCGTGGATGACCTATCACGTTTACTACAAGGCGCCGGACTGGTTCGGCCCGCGCATCGCCGAGGCGCTCGCCATTCCCTATGTGATCGTCGAGGCCTCGCATGCGAACAAGCGTGCGAACGGGCCCTGGGCGATGGGTCACGAAGCGACCGCCGCGGCGATCCGCCGCGCCGATGCGATTCTTTCGCCCAATCCCAATGACGAGGAATGTATCCGCCCGCTGATGCCCGATCCGCGGCGGCTCGTGTCGATGCCGCCATTTCTCGATCTGCAGCCTTATCAGGATGCCGCGATGCACCGCAGCGCGCATCGTCAGTCGCTGGCGCGCGCGTACGGGCTCGATCCCTATCACAACTGGCTGCTCGCGGTCGGCATGATGCGGCCGGGCGACAAGTTCGAATCCTATCGCGTGCTGGCCGCCGCACTCGAAAAGCTCGGCCATCAGCCCTGGCATCTGATCGTGGTCGGCGACGGGCCGGAGCGCGCTGCCGTCGAAGCGCTGATGCGCGGCGTCGGACCGAACCGCGTCACCTTTGCGGGTTTCGTCGGCGAACAGAGTCTGCCGGTCTATTACGCCGGCGCCGATATCCTGGTCTGGCCCGCGATCGGCGAGGCCTATGGCATGGCGATCCTTGAGGCACAGGCGACCGGCCAGCCGGGGGTCGCGGGCTCGAGCGGCGGCGTGCCGGGCATCGTCGATGCCGGCACGACCGGCCTGCTCGCACCGCCGGGCGATGCCGATTCCTTCGCGCGCGCGCTCGGTGCCCTGATCGCCAATCCGACCCGCCGTGCGCAGATGCGCGCCTCGGCGCTCAAGCAGACCGGCGACCGGCACGGCATCGCGCGCGCCGCGACCCTGATCGGCGACGTGCTGGGCGCGCTCGCGCGCGCCGCCTGAGCGCTGCAACGATGCAACGCCGATGATCCGCCTTGCCCTGCTGCGCCACGCGCCGACCGAATGGAACGAACAGGGCCGCGTGCAGGGTTCGAGCGATGTCGCGCTGAGTGCAGCCGGGCGCAAGGCGGCTTCGTCATGGCGTCTGCCGCCCTCGATCGCGACCTGGCGGCGTGTCACCTCGCCGCTATCGCGCTGCCGCGAGACCGGATCGCTGTTGCATCCCAAGGCCGACGCGCAGATCGAACCGCGTCTCATCGAAATGAGCTGGGGCAAATGGGAAGGGCGGCGATTAACCGACCTGCGCGCCGAACTCGGCGACGACATGATCGCACGCGAAATTCTCGGTCTCGATTTTCATGCACCCGGCGGCGAAAGCCCGCGCGCGGTGCAGGCACGCGTCCGACCCTGGCTTGCCGAAATCGGCGCCGCCGGCATCGACACGCTGGCGATCACGCATAAAGGCGTGGTGCGCGCGATCTATGCGCTGGCGACCGGCTGGACGATGGAGGCGCGCGAACCGGACCGGCTGCGCTTTCCCGCGATCCATCTCGTTCGCGTCGAACCGGACGGCAGGGTGGCGCCCGAGCGCTTCAACCTGCCGCTCGACGGGCGCGCGGATTCGTTCGCATGAGCAAGCCGAAACTTCTTTTCTGGGTGCAGCATCTGCTTGGCATCGGCCATCTGCGCCGCGCCGCCGCCCTCACTCATGCGCTCGCCGCCGATGGTTTCGCGGTCACCGTCGTCTCCGGCGGCATGCCCGTGCCGGAACTCGATCTCGGTCCGGTCGATCTCATCCAGCTCGCGCCGGCGCGCGCCGCCGATTCGAGTTTCGCGGGCGTCGTCGATGAAAACAGTCGCGCCATCGACGACGAATGGCGCGACGCGCGGCGCGCGCACCTCATGGCGATCTTCGATGCGCTCCAGCCCGATCTGGTGCTGATCGAGCTCTACCCGTTCGGCCGGCGCGCCTTTCGCACCGAGCTCAACGCGCTGCTCGTCGCGTGCACGGCGGCGCGCATTCCCGTCTTTGTGTCGCTGCGCGATCTTCTGGTCGACAAAGGTCGCGCCGATCGCGTAGCCGAGACCGTGCGTCTGGTGCGCGATCATGTCGCGAAGGTTCTCGTTCACGGCGATCCGCAGTTCCTGCGGCTCGAGCAAAGTTTCCCGGCCGCCGCCGAGATCGCCGATCGCATTGCCTATACCGGCTATGTCGTGAACCGCCCTCCGGAGGGTTTGACCGCTGGCAGCCCGGCCCCGATTCCGACCGGCGAGGTTCTGGTTTCGGCCGGCGGCGGTGCGGTCGGCCGCCTGCTGCTGGAAACGGCCCTGGCCGCCCGGCCTTTGACCCGCCTCGCGGCCGCCCCATGGCGGCTGGTAACCGGTCCGCAGATCCCGGATTCCGATTTCCGGGTACTTGAGGCCGCAGCCCCCAAGGGGGTTGCATTGGAGCGGTTTCGCGCCGATTTCCAGCAGATACTCGCCTGTTGCCGGGTTTCCGTCTCGCAGGCGGGCTACAATACGCTGATGGAAATACTGAGCGCCGGAACCCGGTCCGTGGTGGTGCCCTTCGCCGATGGTGGGGAAAGCGAGCAGACCGTTCGCGCCCGGCTGCTGGCCGCACGGGGCCTGCTCGAGCTGGTCGAGGCCGATGCCCTGACCCCGGCTTCGCTGGCCGCCGCGATCGACCGCGCCGATGCGAAACCGCGCGGCACCGGCCTCGCCGCGATCGACCTCGACGGCGCGCGGCAGACCGCCGCCCTCCTGCGCCACCACCTCGCCGGGCGCCCCGCATGACCGACCGGCCGGCCCCCACCTGGCGCGATTTCACGGCCGAGCTCGACCGCTGGCAGGCGGCCGGGCGGACGGCGACCTTCTGGTGGCGCGACGACGATGTCGAGGCGCCCAGCCGGCGGCTCGACCGGCTGCTCGACCTCTCGGAATCGGTCGCGGCGAAGCCACTGCCGCTGGCGCTGGCGGTCGTCCCGGCCGGGGCCGACCGGAAGCTGGCCGACCGGCTCAAGGGCCTGCGCCATGTCAGCGTGCTGCAGCATGGCTGGTCGCACGCGAACCACGCGCCCGAGGGCGAACGGACCATCGAACTGGGCCGCCACCGGCCGGCCCGCACGGTGCTGCGCGAGCTCGATGCCGGAAAAGCACGAATGGACAGCCTGTTCCGCGCCCGGTTCGTGCCCGTCATGGTGCCGCCCTGGAACCGGATTGCGCCCACCATCGCCCGGGCGTTGCCGCGGCACGATTACATCGGCCTCTCCAGCTCGGGCGCCCGGGCGCGGCGGCGCCGGTCAGGGCAATTTGCGACCGCCAACGTGCATATCGACATATTCGAGTGGCACCCTCGCGCGCGCTTCGCCGGCACCGGACCGGTGCTCGAAAAGGCGATCCGGCATCTCGCCGACCGCCGCGAGGGTCGCGCCGACCCGGACGAGCCGACCGGCTTCATGACCCATCATCTGCAGCACGATGCTGGCTGCTGGCGGTTCGTCGAACGGTTCCTGCGTCAGAGCGCGGCGCATCCTGCCGTGCGCTGGCTGCCGGCTGTGCGGGTCTTTTCCGCAACGGGCGCGCAGCGATGACCGGCCCGATTCGTTATCCCGCCGGCAGCCTGCTCGGCGACTACGGACGCGGCGCTGTCGGACTGCTGGTCACCGGGGCGATGTGGGCGTCGCTGCCCGGCACCGGTTACGGACATGTCATTTTTGGCGGATTGACGCTGCTATTCGCGCTCTTCACCATACGCACCGCCTGGC
>JBBDWW010000130.1:0-1041 GCA_040902645.1 Dongiaceae bacterium
CCTCGGAAGCCAGCGCCACCAGGTTGTCGCTCTCGTAGAGCACCATCGGCTTGGCGGCCATGGTGTCCTTGGCCATGCCGAGCTCTTCGCCGGTCGCCACCAGGTACGTGAACACGCCGTCGATGTCGTCGATTGATGACTTCAGCGAATCTTCCAGCGTTGCGCCCTGCTCGAGATTGTCGGCCGTGTAGACGGCGAGCAGTTCCGAATCGCAGTTCGACATGAAGCGATGTCCGCGCCGCTCCATCTCGCGGCGCATGATCCAGTAGTTGGTGATCTGGCCGTTATGGACGACGGCGATATCGTTGTAGGGATAGGCCCAGTACGGGTGCGCCGAGCGGATGTCGACGTCGGATTCGGTCGCCATGCGCGTATGGCCGATGCCGTGCGTGCCGCGGAAGCCGCCGAGCCGATACTGGTCGGAAACCTGCGTCGCGTCGCCGAGGTCCTTGATCAATTCGAGCGCCGATCCGAACGACAGCACCTCGGCGCCGTCGATCCGCTCGATCTCGGTGGCGAGCTTGCGCGTGTCGCCGGCGAAGCGGAGTCGATAACGGTATGCGTAGTCGGTCGCCTTGTCGGTTTCGAGCGTCGTCGCGCCCATCTCGTCAAGCCGCTTTTCGACCTCGTCCTTCCGCGTCCGGATGGTGTCGAGGATGCGGTGGTCGCGGACGAAGTCCTCCTGCTCGGCAAGCTTCAGCCGCATGACGTATTCGTCGTCGGTGGACACGCCGTAGATCGCAAAGCCCGTCGAATCGGGCCCGCGATGCCGGAGGCTTTGCAGCATCGCCGTCATTTCCTTGCCGACGGACGAGGCGCCGTCGCGGTGGATGAGGCCGGCTATTCCGCACATGTCTTCACTCCGTGAAAGCGAATCGCGAATAGGGAGTAGCGAATAGTTGGCCGTATGCATTGTGGCGATTGCGTTGTGATCGCGGCCGGTTTTCCTATTCGCTATTCGCTACTCCCTATTCGCTGGTTCCCTGCTACGGCAGACAATCCAGATACATCTTCAAGTCCCATTCCGTCGCGGTGTGCAGG
>JBBDWW010000131.1:0-6496 GCA_040902645.1 Dongiaceae bacterium
GAGTTTCCGCCAGTGAAGGCGATCGCCGAAGCCCATGACGATATCTGGTGCTCGGTCGGCGTCCATCCGCATTACGCCGCGGAAGAGCCCGATACCAGTGTCGAACAGCTCGTCGCGCTGTCGAACCATCCCAAAGTCATTGCGATCGGCGAATGCGGGCTCGACTACCACTATGACCGCAGCCCGCGCGACGTGCAGCGCGCCGTGTTCCGGACCCATGTCGAGGCGGCGCGCCGGAGCGGCCTGCCACTGGTCGTGCACAGCCGCAACGCCGACGCCGAGACGGTCGAAATCCTGGCCGAGGGCGCTGCGAAGGGCGGGGTGCGCGGCCTGATCCATTGTTTCTCGACCACGCGACATCTTTCGGGCCCGGCGATCGATCTCGGTTTCTCGATCTCGCTCTCGGGTATCGTGACCTTTCCAAAATCGACCGAGCTGCAGGAAATCGCCAGGGAGTTGCCGGACGCGCATTTGCTGGTCGAGACCGATGCGCCGTATCTCGCACCGGTGCCCATGCGCGGCAAGAAGAACGAGCCGGCGTTTGTCGTGCACACGGCGGATTTTCTCGCAAACCTGCGCGGCACGTCGCGCGAGCGGCTGGATACCGTCACCAGCGATAATTTCTTCCGGCTGTTCGACAAGGCCCGCCGGCCTTCCGCCTGATGCGCGTCACGATCCTCGGCTGTGGCGGTTCCGGCGGCGTACCGACGGTCGGCAACGAATGGGGTCAGTGCAACCCCGCGAACCCGAAAAACCGTCGCCGCCGCGTCTCGATCCTGATCCAGGGCGTATGTGAGACCGTGCTCGTCGACACGTCGCCCGATCTGCGCATGCAATTGCTCGATGCCGATATCGGTCATCTCGATGCCGTTCTCTACACGCACGATCACGCCGATCATTGCCACGGTATCGACGATCTGCGGTTCCTGCGCCGTGACAAGGGTATGCTGCCGTTGCCCTGTTACGGGACGCAGGAGACGCTGGAAACCATCGCTGAGCGTTTCTCGTTTGCCTTCAAGCAGAGCACGACAGGTGCCGGCGTCCTCTACAAGCCCTATGCGCGGGCGATCGAGATCGGCGGCCCGTTCCAGATCGGCGCGCTCGATGTGACGCCGTTTCCGCAGGACCACGGCCATGGCACCTGGTCGACCGGTTATCGTGTCGGGTGCATGGCCTATTCGACCGATGTGGTAAATATTCCCGATGAATCATGGCCGGCGCTGGAGGGTCTCGACCTCTGGATCGTCGACGCGCTGCGCTGGGAACCGCACCCGACGCATACCCATTTCGACCGTACGCTGGAATGGATCGCGCGCGTCAAACCGAAGCGCGCCGTCCTCACCCATATGAATCACATGATGGATTACGACGAGGTGCGCCGCCGCTGCCCGCCCGGCGTCGAGCCGGGCTGGGACGGGATGGTCATCGATATCGGCGACCTGTAGCGACCGAGAGGCGGCCGCCGCCTCTTTGTCTAGTCGCCCTCGGCCGTGCCCGCGCCGGAGAGAACCGGCGGTATTTTCTTCCACGGATAACCGTTGGCGGCCTGCTGATAGCTGTAATCGTACAAGGCCTGCATATAGGCCTGGTCGAAATCGCCATCTTCAACCGTCGTGAAGTCCTGCCCGATATAGGCGAGGTTGAAGTCGATGCCTTCGTCCTTCGACATGTAATAGATCCGCATCACGTCGTTCACGCCGCTATAGTGAATCATCGTCGAGATCGCCTGCCCGGCGATGCTCAATGTCCGGACATCAACATCGGTCCAGGTCGAATCCTCGCGCGCATTCAGAATCAGATAGGCCGTGCGGCTTTCGTGCGCGATCTCTTCGGGATCGAGATTGGGTGGATAGAGGAAAATCTGCGCGATGGCGCCGCCATCGACATGCAGCTCCTGATAGTGGGCCCCGTCGACTTCGACGTCGATGAGGACCGGCTGGAATACACCCGGCACGGCCGACGATGCGCGCAGGACCTTGCGCACCAGATCGATCGCATCGGGGTGACCGCTCGCGGCGATCGCACCGACGTTCCAGATTGTCGGCCGCTGCGCATCGAGGTTGGTGGAGGCGATCAGCAGGAGGCGGCCTTTCTCGTACTCGGCCGCAATCGCCCGCATCATCGGCTCGTCGACATATTTCGAAATCAGCTCCCAGAGCGGTGTCGTATCGGACAGGGCGTCGTTGTAGATGGCGTCGATGAAACCGCGCTCGATATAGAGATCGTCCGCATTGACCGTCGTATAGACGTCGCGGAGCTGCTGGTCGTAGCTCGGCCCGAGGAACGCGAAAGGCGACAGGATCGCGCCAGTGCTGACGCCCGTAACGAGTTCGAACTCCGGGCGATCGCCGGCCGCGGTCCAGCCGACCAGAACACCGGAGCCGAACGCGCCGTTATCACCGCCGCCGGAAATCGCGAGGAGCTGCGCCGGCGGCAGCATCGCATCGGGGCCGAGGCCGAGCGTTTGTCGCTGGCGATCGGCGGCCTGCCGGAACTCGGCAAGGAGTGCATCATGCTGTTCGCCGGGATAAAAGCGGGCATTTTCGATGCCGAGCGGCATCGCGTTGACCACTTCCTCCGTCGGCACCGGTGCCATCCGTTCCGGCGAGGCGCAGCCGGCAAGTGCGAGCAGGAGCAGGGCGCCGACGGCGCCCACAGCGCGCCGGGTGGAACGATCGGATCGGACTGTCATGGTGAAAGCAGCTCCTGCTGCGGGGCGCTGTTCTAAAAGGGTATTTTGCGTCGAAACGCTATTCTCATAAAAGATAGTCACATACAGAGGGAAATCACAACCCGCCCAGGATCGCGGGCGCACGCTGGGTGGGGACGGAGGCGTCCCGTCATTGCCCAACATGCACGCTTGCTTTGGCGGGGAAGTCCAGTCGGATATCGGTGAGTGTCGTGGCGGGTTTACCGGTTACCCGAATGGCCGGACTTGGCAATTGCGGACTGTGCGAATGCATCGAAGTCACGGACAGTGGCGACAGGTTATTGGGCGCAGGCGGGCCGATCATTGGCTCTGATGCCCGGATCAGGAACCGCATGTGCAGCGAGCAGTTCCAGCGGCTGATGGCCGATCACCGCTTGGGAAGCTGCCTTCTAATTTGAGGATCCGTGGCCGGCGAGCGGCTTTATCGACGAAGTTGAGTGCCCAGTATAGGGAGGTCGGTGCATTCGGGTCAAAATTGCATACTGAACTATTGACCGTCTCGCGAGGCATGTAACCATACTGGGAATTGGTCACATCGCCTGAAATCCGGAATAGAGGCGGCGTGCTGGGGGCACACTATGTCACGTTCTTTCTCACGATTGATCTCCGCCCTCGATCGAGCCCCCAATCGAATTGAAAAGTTTGGGCAACCCTCATTATGACATTGATCTGTTGTGGCCTGCGCAGCTGCTGCATTTATATAAGATGCATACCCTCACCAGAAAGTGGATAGCGAGGCGATATAACGATCGGAGCTGGTTCCAATCTCGACTTGATTCTCGGACCGGATGTATTTGAGCGTGATGCCGAGCCATGGCACGACGGAGTACCCGACAGAAGCACCCAACAATATGTTTTCGCGACGATCGCCGTTGTCGACACCGTTGACTGTCGACTCGGCGCCAATCGCATATCCGACGCCGACCGCCGCCCACAAATCGGGTCGAAACCGGTAAAGCATGTTAGCCTGGGCAAACCAGAGCGGCGCTAATTCCAGTTCGTTGCCGCCGAAATACGATTCGTTGTCAGTATAGAAAGAAGCAATAGCACTCGCCTCGAAGGACCAGTTCCCACGATCGTGTACGATGCCGATCTCCGGCCTGAACACGTATTGATTGGTGCCGAGATTGATCAGTTTTTTGTCATTGTATTCGCCCGTGGGTAACTGGATTGCGAGTGCCAAACCGCCGGTCGTATGGACTCGAGAGCTTGCTCGATAGGCTCCGTATTCCCTGCCTTTGAGCGGCGGCGCACCAAACAGATGCACTGCGAAGCGGACTTCCGTATCTGCGAGGCCCTGTCGCTCAACCGCTACAGGCATTCCGGTAAGGCTGCCCTCCCAGCTACCATCCTGAAACGGCTGCAGTATACGGACCTGGGCAGAATGACCGAACAGTTCGAACGTACGCATGTAGGCCAGCGCCCAAGTATCTACGCTCGACGTTGCGTCTTCAATTCCGAGCACCGGATCGAGCGCAATGTCCGCATCGAGATGGATGTAGCTTGCGGTCACGAAATTGGTGTCGACCGGAAGATGGCGCCAGCGCTGCGGCTCAAGCTCCTGAGAGGACGCATCGAGCGCAGTCGAGAACAGAAGAGCGATGAGCAGCAAAGGGCCGCTAGAATGGGCACGAATGCGATCGATGGATGATGCCTTCAGAGCCATAGACGCATCTCGCTGAGGGAGCCTCCCGTGCGTATCAATGTCCGAGATGAGCGAGAATGTTGTTGATTGGGGCGGATGGCAGCCGGATCAGTCCTTCGAATGGTCCGGCGAGCTCTAGAATCAGAAAAAAAGCGGCACATACCGAGATTGCAGACAAAGCCAAACCGCCACCCGCCACTGCGCTGAACGGCGAAAAAAGCCCGAAGCTGCAATAGAGAATTGCGAGCCAGGTTGCCACCACGATGATAAAATGAACGGGTATGACGTGCCCCTCCTGCTGAGCGATCAGGATCTGCCGCGATTGCGCCAGATCGACTGCTAGACGCAATGCTTCGCCTTTGAGGATCGCCTGCATATCGCCGGAAGGCGTAAGCGCCAAAATGTCGATATATAGCGCACGGCCGCCCGCCGGCACGGTAGCGGCGCCAAGCACCGATTCCTGCTCGACAGCGGTTGGCCATATCTGCG
Organism: Dongiaceae bacterium; assembly: GCA_040902645.1. Taxonomy (GTDB): domain Bacteria; phylum Pseudomonadota; class Alphaproteobacteria; order Dongiales; family Dongiaceae; genus JAWXBK01. The sequence goes on from JBBDWW010000131.1 coordinate 4,845, forward strand.
CCATTGTTACCACCACCATCCGACGCAGCAAATCGCGTACTTCGCCTGGTCGAATAGAGCAGCAATGAAATGACGAGGGCGGCTGTCGTCGCGACGATTGTCATCGCAAGTCTGACGACCTCTCTGGTTTCGACGTCAAGTTGGCGTTGGGGCAGAATCCGGTGCAAGGCCATGCCAAGCGCAGTCGCTGCACAAATCGCCAAAAGGATGATAATCGCTACTGCGGCCGGGCCCATTTACATCACGCTGAATGAGCGCCACAAGAAAGTCGCGGGCTTTTACGGCTCATGCGATGTTATTCGCAAGGTCCGCCGAGCAGGCCGGTCTTTAGCTCTTCGTTGGGCGGATAGGGGCCGATCGACAGGCTCAGTAATGTCGCAGCAAAATCGGCTCCTTCGATCGCTGGTCCCGCCTCGCTGTTCATATCGACGATTGTGCCAATTGCGGGATCATAACTGTAGGCGAGAATATCACCTTCCTTGAGATCAACGATCTGCGCGTTCAGCGCATCGATGCGTGATTTCAAAGCATCGAAATTGTCGTCAGCTGCTTTCTCAAACCCGTCATTGAACGCCTCTCGGATATCTGATGCATCGGCGTCGTGCACAAAGTGCAACTCAAGGCGCCACGGCTCATTGGCGGCTGCGATCTGGTCCCCATCGGTTCCCTTCTCAGGCAGATAGAGCCCCGCCACATACACGTCGACCTTGAACATCGTCGCCTTGCGGACGCCGATCCCGTTCAGGACGAGATCGGTGCTGCCGACCTTGGCACTGTCGGGAAACTGGATCCCGAGACATTCGGCTGAACGCGCCGGTGCGCTTCCCATGATCGATACCGAAACGATGACGGCGAAGGCCGCCAACCCTTTGAGCCCAGACATCTATCGTTCATTCCTTCTGAATGCCGTTGCGTTGCATTCGCAGTCCCCACCGAAATCCGAGTCGGGGAGATGACCTCCGAATAGCCACTATCGCCGTTGCGGACTTTATGCCTACAATTTAATGTAGAGCAACGAGCATCGGTGCGTCCCCCATGGTGTCTCCTTTACGGTTCGCCGCCTTGAGCGGCGTCGTCGCGATTCAACTTCTCGCATCCGGATGCTCGGCGCCCGCACGCCTCGCGGCGGTGCCGCAGGGCGTGACCACGCGTGCGGAAATCCCCGGCATCCCCAACGCGCGGTTCTGGCCCGACGATCCCGAGAGCATCCAGCAGATGATCGAAGTGGCCTACGCGTCGATCCAGAAAGAAGAGGCGGCGGGCGCAACCGTCGATGCCGAGGGCAATCTGCCGCCGGTCGCATTCCTTGCGGTCTCCGGCGGGGGCGACGATGGCGCCTTCGGTGCGGGCCTGCTGGTCGGCTGGACGGCCCACGGAAGCCGGCCCGAATTCAAGCTCGTCACTGGCGTCAGCACGGGCGCGTTGACCGCGCCTTTTGCCTATCTCGGCCCGGACTATGACGACGAACTGCGTGACGTCTACACGAAGATTTCGGCGGCAGACATCTACGAGGAGCGCAGCATCCTCGCGGCTCTGTTCGACGATGCACTGGCGGATACGACGCCGTTGCAGTTGACGATCGCAAAGCACCTCACCGAAGATCTTATGCGTGCGATCGCCGCGGCCTATGCCGAAGGCCGCATATTGTTGAT
>JBBDWW010000132.1:0-6484 GCA_040902645.1 Dongiaceae bacterium
GGCGCGGCGCTCCTTGCGGATCGCCTTATATTCCTCGAGCGGCATGAGATCCGCCCGCGCGATGCTACGTCGCTTTGCGAGCGCCGTCATCGGTCGCGCGCTCGTTCCGTTTCGAGCCCGTAGGCCCGGGCGATCAGCTGGATCGGATGCGGCGCATCGCCCGGCGCTGTCACACCCTCGATCCGCTCCATCCCCTGCAGGATATGCATACCCGCGAGCGGACATTCCGAGGCGACGATGCGCTTCTCGCTTTTCGCCGCCTGGCGCGCGACCGGCCTGCCGATCTTGATTGCGGTTTCGAAATTGCCCTTCATCACGCCCCAGGATCCGCCATGGCCGGCGCAGCGTTCGATCACCGCGAGATCGGCGTCGGGAATGAGCCGCAGCATCTCGGCCGCCTTCTGGCCCATGTTCTGCGCGCGCGCATGGCAGGCGATATGCAGGGCAACACCGCCCGGCAAGGGCTTCATGCCCGGGGCGAGCCCCTCTTTTTTCGCGATATCGACGACATATTCGCTGACATCGTAGGTCGCATCCGCGAGCTTTTTCACCGCCGCGTCGCCGGGCAGGATCAGCGGCCATTCGAACTTCATCATCAGCGCGCAGGACGGCACCAATGCCACGACATCATGGCCGGCGTCGATCAGCGGCCCGAAGGCGGCGGCTGTGCGTTTCGCCTTCTCGGCGACCGCCTCGATGTTTCCGTTCTCGAGCTGCGGCATGCCGCAGCAGCCGGGATACTCGAGCCGGGTTTCGACGCCGTTGCGCGCGAGCACGGCGAGTGCCGCCTCGCCGATGGCCGGATTGTTGTAATTGGCAAAGCAGGTCGCGAAGATCGCGGCCTTGCGGCCGAACGCCGGTGCATCGCGATTGAGCGCGGGCGGGTGATCCTTCGCCCGCATCATCAGCGTCTTGCCGTGAAATTTCGGCAGTGCCGCGTTGCGGTCGACGTTGGCGACGCGCTCGAGCACGCCCCGCGTCACCTTGTTTCCGGTGTTCGAGACCCAGTTCGCGACCGTCGGCAGTGCGGCGCCGAGTTTGCCGTTGCGATCGGTCTTCGTGAGCTGCTGTTCGATCGCGCCGATCGCGCCGTCGCGGAACTCGGCGGCGCGGTAGCGCAGCATCAGATGCGGGAAGTCGAGCGCAAATTCATGTGGCGGCACATAGGGACATTTCGTCATGAAACACATGTCGCAGAGCGTGCAGGCATCCACGACCGGTTTGAAATCCTCGCTTTTGACGCTGTGGAGTTCTTCGCTGGGCGACTGGTCGATCAGATCGAACAAGCGCGGAAAGCTGTCGCAGAGATTGAAGCAGCGCCGGCAGCCGTGACAGATGTCGAACACGCGCCGCATCTCGGCGTCGATTTTCTCCGCGTCATAGAAATCGGGATCGTGCCAAGCAAGCGGATGCCGGATGGGCGCATCGAGGCCGCCTTCGCGCATCGGTTTCTTCCTTCAGGATCGGACGCGGCGCGCGCGGCGGCCAGAGAGACGCTCGGGAACGGCCGGCGGGACCCCGAACCGCCTTATCGGCGGCGGGGCCCCGGGCCCGATCAGGGATCGGACGTCCCGGTTGGAACGCTCGATCGTCAATCGAGGGTGTCGAGCGCTTTCTGGAAGCGGCCGGCATGCGACTTCTCGGCCTTCGCCAACGTCTCGAACCAGTCGGCGATTTCCTCGAAACCTTCTTCGCGCGCGGTGCGCGCCATGCCCGGATACATGTCGGTGTATTCGTGCGTCTCGCCGGCGATCGAAGCCTTCAGATTCTTCGAGGTGTCGCCGATCGGCTCGCCCGTCGCGGGATCGCCTACTTCTTCCATGAACTCAAGATGCCCGTGTGCATGGCCGGTCTCGCCCTCGGCGGTCGAACGGAAAACCGCAGCCACGTCGTTATAGCCTTCGACGTCGGCCTTCTGGGCGAAATAGAGGTAGCGGCGATTCGCCTGGCTCTCGCCGGCGAACGCGGCTTTCAGGTTCTCGAGCGTCTTGCTGGTCTTCAACGATGCCATGGTTCTATCTCCCTTATTGCACCAATGTCGCAACAACCCGGCGCGGCAGCGCCGTCAATGATCGAGTCCAATATGGCGGCCGAATCCGGCCCTGTCAACAGTTTAGAGTTATTCTAAAAAGTTAATACAGAGGCCGTGCAGCCTAGTTTTTTTTGACGCGCACGATCACGTCGACACGCGCGATGCGGGTGCCGTCGGGCGGTACCGGCAGAGGGCGCACCTCAATGCCTGCGGCATCGAAATCATGCAGCTCGCTGGTGCCCTCGACGAAGAAATGATGATGGTCGAAAACGTTCGTATCGAAATAGGAACGACCCGGATCGACCACGACTTCGCGCAGCAGACCCGCATGCGTGAACTGGTGCAGCGTGTTGTAGATCGTCGCCATCGAGACGCGCACGCCGGCATGGCTTGCTTCGCCCAGAAGCTGCTCCGCCGTCACATGGCGGTTGCCCCGGTCGAACAGCAATCGCGCCAAAGCGAGCCGCTGACGCGTCGGCCGGAGGCCGGCGGCGCGCAACCGGTCGAGCACCGGGGCAAAAGGCTGGGCGGCGGATTCGGGCTTCATCGGGCCTTTATATGGCAATGAAGGACCGGAATAAAAGGCCGGCCGAGAAGACGCTGCCGGGTTTTCTGGAACAAGTCAAATCTATGGCGGGGGCGCTGTGGAATTTCCCAGCGCCGCCACGGTCAGTCGCCGGTGCCGATCCGCTCGACCAGTTGCCGCACGCTCGGGATGAAGCCGCCGGCATAGAACGGATCGCCGGCGAAGCGATAGGCGTTGTGCCCGGCGAACATCAGCTGGTTCTCGATCTGGTCGGAATGGCTGATCGCCTGCAACGTCTTCTGGATGCAGTAGGAGCGCGGATCGGCCTTCTTGCCGGTCGTGGCCGCCTCGTTCTGCGCCCAGTTCGAGAAGCGGCAGGCCGAGAGACAGCCCATGCAGTTGATCTGGTCAATGCGGATCTCTCGGCCGTTCTCGGGCGTCACGAAAATCAGCGTCGAATCCGGCGTGCGCATCGCCTCGGTGAAACCGGCGGCGACCCATTCGTCGGCACGCAATTTGTCGGCCGCCGTCAGATAGACGATGCGGCCGCGCGCGCCGACCGCGAAAGGCCATTCATGTTCGCCGACCGGCGAATTCGAATAGGCGACCTGATGCTCGTTGCGCTCATGCAGCTCGTGCAGGAAATCGTTGCTCACCGCCGAAGAATAAAATCCGGTCGGGCTGAAGCGATTGAGAGAAACGTCGCCCTCGTCGAGATGCAGCAGCCGCTGCTTCCACGCATCGGAGATCGGGCTCTCCTGCGTCAAGAGCGGCCTGGTGCCGAACTGGAAGGCGACCGGCGCGATGTCCGGATCCTCGATCACGTCGGCCCATTCGCGCAGGAACCATACGCCGCCCGCCATGACGATCGGCGTTTTCACGAGCCCGCATTCCTCGCGCATGACGCGGCGCAGCTCGACCAGGCGCGGCCGGGCGGGCTCGGGCTTCAGCGGATCCTCGACATTGGAAAGGCCGTTATGACCGCCGGCCAGCCACGGATCCTCGTAGACCACGCCGCCGAGCAGCTCGGAGAATTTGTGATAGGCGCGTTTCCACAGCGCGCGGAAGGCACGCGCCGAGGAGACGATCGGATAGTAATAGACATTGTACTGCGCGCAGATCTCGGCGATGCGATAGGGCATGCCCGCGCCGCAGGTGACGCCGTGGATGAGGCTTTGCGCGCCTTCGAGCACGCCATGCAGCACGCGCTCGGATGCCGCCATCTCCCACAGCACGTTGATATGGATGCGGCCTTCGCCGCCCGACATCTCATGCGCGATTCGCGCCTGGGTGATGCCGCCCTTGACCGCATAGGCGACGAGTTCTTCGTGGCGTTCGCGCCGCGTTCGGCCGTTATAGACCTGCGGGATCGCGCGGCCCGCCTCGTCATAGGAATCGGCGTTAACGCCGGAGAAGGTGCCGACGCCGCCGGCTGCGGCCCAGGCACCCGAACTCTCGCCGTTCGAGATGGAGATCCCCTTGCCGCCCTCGACGATGGGCAGCACTTCCTTGCCGGAGATCAGAACGGGTTCGAGCGGTTTCATACGGCAGGGACCTGTCCCCGGTCGCGCGGGCGACCTCTACTGTCCGATACCGTCGTGCCCAGGGTATCGGAATCGTCGGTAATGATGCTGTCGACGCCCCAGTCGATCAACTGGCGAGCCAGCGCCGGGTCGTTGACCGTGTAGACGACTAGAATATAGCCCGCCGCCTTCACGGCATATGCCATTTCCCGGGTCAGATGCTGATGCGCGCAATGGATGGAAACGCATTCCAACGCGGCCGCATCCTCGATCATGGTCGCCATACGGTCCCAGACCAGCAGGCCGCGCGGCAGCGCAGGGGCGACATCGCGGGCCCGGGTGAGCGCCGCCCGCGAGAAACTCGAGACCAGGAGCCGGCCATAATCGGCCGGCCAATGCGCCTCGATCGCGGCTGACACGACGCCCGCCGTTTCCATCTCGCGGCCCGGGCAGGGTTTGATCTCGACATTGGCGCCCATGTCGCATTCGACCAGCAGCGCCAGCGCCTCGGCCAAACTCGGCACCTTCTCGCCCGCGAATGCGGGCGCGAACCAGGACCCGGCATCGAGCGCTCGAATCGCCGCGAACTTGGTTGCCACAACCGGGCCCTCGCCGTTCGTGGTGCGATCGATCGTGTCGTCGTGGAACAGCAGCGGCACGCCATCGCCCGAGAGCTTGGCGTCGAACTCGACCCAGCGGAGCCCCGATGTCGCCGCCCTGCGTATGGCGGCGAGCGTGTTCTCCGGGGCACGAGCCGCCTCGCCGCGATGACCGATCAGTCGCGGTAACCACAATTCCTGCATTGCGGACGCCCTCAACGATGCGGCCATGAGCAGCCTTTCGCTGCGCGACGTGACGGTGGGCTGGATCAGCCCTCCGCCTCCGCCTTCTGTTGCGAGATGTCTTCGCCGGTCGTCTGGTCGACGGCCTTCATCGACAGCTTGACCTTGCCGCGATCGTCCATACCGAGGACCTTCACCTTCACCACGTCGCCGACCTTGACCACTTCAGTCGTTTCCTTGACCCGTCGCGGTGCCAGCTCGCTGATATGCACGAGCCCGTCCCGGCTGCCGAGGAAGTTCACGAAGGCGCCGAAATCGACGGTCTTCACGACCTTGCCCGAATAGATCGTACCGATCTCCGGTTCGGCGACGATGCCGCGGATCCAGTTGATCGCCGCCTGCGCCGCCGTTTCGTCGACCGCGGCCACCTTGATCGTGCCATCGTCTTCAATGTCGATCTTGGCGCCGGTCACTTCGCAGATCTCGCGAATGACCTTGCCGCCGGTGCCGATCACTTCGCGAATCTTGTCCTTCGGGATCGTGATCACCGTGATGCGCGGCGCATTCTTCGAGACGTCTTCGCGCGAACGATTGAGCGCCTTTTCCATCTCCTTGAGGATGTGCATGCGCCCGTCGCGTGCCTGACCGAGTGCGATCTTCATGATCTCCTCGGTGATCGAGGTGATCTTGATGTCCATCTGCAGGGCGGTGACGCCGAGTTCGGTGCCGGCCACCTTGAAGTCCATGTCGCCGAGATGATCCTCGTCGCCGAGAATGTCGGACAGCACGGCGAAGCCGTCATCTTCCTTGATGAGGCCCATGGCGATACCCGCAACCGCGCGCGGCAGCGGCACGCCGGCATCCATCATCGAGAGCGACGAGCCGCAGACCGTCGCCATCGACGACGAGCCGTTCGATTCGGTGATCTCGGAGACGACGCGGATCGTGTAAGGGAACGCTTCCTTCGCCGGCATAACCGCGTGGATGGCGCGCCAGGCGAGCTTGCCGTGCCCGATTTCACGGCGGCCCGGCGATCCCATGCGCTTTGCCTCGCCCGTCGAATAAGGCGGGAAGTTGTAATGCAACATGAAATGTTCGCGGAATTCGCCGCCGAGCGCGTCGATGATCTGCTCGTCCTCGCCGGTGCCGAGCGTCGTAACCACGAGCGCCTGGGTTTCACCGCGCGTGAACAAAGCCGAACCGTGCGCGCGCGGCAGCACGTTCACTTCACCGAGGATCGGGCGAACGGTCTTGGTATCGCGGCCGTCGATGCGCTTGCCGGTCTTGAGAATGGCGCCGCGGACGATGTCCTTCTCGAGATACTTGACCGCCGATGAGGCGAGCTCGGGCGCGAGCCCGGCCGCTTCGACCGCGGCGATCGCCTTCGCCTTCGCGCGTTCGAGCAGCTCTGTGCGCGCCTGTTTCGAGGTCTCGGTATAAACCTTTTCGAGATCGGCACGGATCGCACCGGACACAACCGCCGATGCCTTTTCCGCCGCCTCGTTCGGGCCCGGCAACGGCCAGGCTGCCTTGGCGCTCTGTTCGGCGAGCTTGATGATCGCGTCGATCACCGGCTGGAACTGCTTGAAGCCGAACATGACGGCGCCGAGCATGACTTCTT
>JBBDWW010000133.1:0-1036 GCA_040902645.1 Dongiaceae bacterium
GGCGCAGCGGGCAGCGGCAAGACCGCGCTCACGCTGGAGAAAATGAAGCAGGCCGAGGGCGAAGTGCTGTACGTGACTCACTCCGCTTTCCTCGCGCAAAGCGCGCGCGACCTCTACTACGCGCACGGTTTCGAGCGCGAAGGGCAGGACGCGGTGTTTCTTTCCTACCGCGAGTTCGTCGAGTCGCTGCGCGTGCCGGCCGGGCGCGAAGTCCTCTGGCGCGACTTCGGCGCCTGGTTCGCGCGCCAGCGCCAGGCGTTCAAGGGAGTGGACGCGCACCAGGCGTTCGAGGAGATTCGCGGCGTGATCCTCGCCGAGCCGGGCGGCGTGCTTGGCCGCGAGGCGTACGGCGTGCTCGGCGTGCGCCAGTCCATTTTTCCGGAGGACGAGCGCGGCCGGCTCTACGATCTCTACGAACGCTATCGCGCTTGGCTCGCCGAGGCGCAACTCTACGACCTCGGGCTGCTCGCCCAGGAATGGTTGCCGCTCGCCGCGCCGCGCTACGACTTCGTGGTCGTGGACGAGGTGCAGGACCTCACCCCCGCGCAGCTGCTGCTGGTGCTGAAGACCCTCAAATCGCCCGAGCATTTCATGCTGTGCGGCGATTCCAACCAGATCGTGCATCCGAACTTTTTTTCCTGGAGCAAGGTGAAAACGCTGTTCTGGCGCGACGCGGCGCTGGCGGCGCGCCAGGAGCTGCGCGTGCTGCGCGCCAATTTCCGCAACGGCGTCGAGGCCACGCGGCTCGCCAACACGCTGCTCAAGATCAAGCACCGGCGCTTCGGCTCGATCGACCGCGAGAGCAACTTCCTCGTCGAAGCGGTGGGCGCGGACGCGGGCACGGTCGTGCTGCTGGAAGACAAGGACGCGGTCAAGCGCGCCTTGAACGAGCAAACCCGACAGTCCACCCGCGTCGCCGTGCTGGTGATGCGCGACGAGCAGAAAGCCGAAGCGCGGCGTTACTTCCGGACGCCGCTCGTGTTCGCGATTCTCGAAGCGAAAGGACTGGAGTACGACAACATCGTGCTCTACCGAT
>JBBDWW010000134.1:0-6430 GCA_040902645.1 Dongiaceae bacterium
TCCATGCGCTGCATGTGATAGATGTCGTACTGGAACTTGAGATTGTCGGCGCCGACCTCGTCCATGACCGCGATCGCCTGCGCGCTGTAGTTCAGCCAGAAGCCGGGGATGTCATAGATGTTGATCGCCTCGATCAGCAGCGTGAGTTTCGCTTTGTCGAACTCGGCCGCGGCATAGCGGAGATTGCCGACAAAGGTCGCGCGCACGGTGGCGGCATCGGCATGGGCCGGCGCGATGCCGGCCAGACAGTTGAGACGCGTGCAGGACAGTGCCTGCGCATAGCGGATCGCTGTTGCGACGCTGTCGCGGAACTCGTCGGCCCGCGCCGGATCGCAGGCGATGCCGCGATCGCCCTTCGCCCAGTCGCCGGCCGGCAGATTGAACAGCACCTGCTTCAGCCCGAGCGCATCGAGCCGCGCGCGCAGCTCGGCCGGATCGTATTCGTAGGGCGACATATACTCGACCGCCTTGAACCCGGCTTTCGCCGCGGCCTCAAGCCGGTCGAGAAACGGCATCTCGTTGAACAGCATCGACAGATTAGCGGCGAAGCGTGGCATGGGCGTCCCCCTGCAGTACCGTCGATCAATCTTCAGCAGCTTGTTCTAACAACTTCGTCATGCCCGGGCTTGACCCGGGCATCGATCGTGCCGAGGCACCGAGTATCCGCGGAAGGACGGAACCTGGCCGATCCGTGGATTGCCGGGTCAAGCCCGGCAATGACGAACTGGTATGGCTCTTACGCTCACAACGAACATCCGGTCGCGGCCAGACTTACTTCCCCTTCCGCGTCGCGATGCTCTCGGCCAGTACACAAAGAATTTCGTACATGATCGAAGCGCCAACCAGCGCCGTATTGCCGCTCGGATCGAACGGCGGCGAAACTTCGACTACGTCGCCGCCGACGATGTCGAGACCGCGCAGGCCGCGCATCAGGAGCTGCGCCTCGATCGTCGTCATGCCGCCGATTTCGGGCGTACCGGTACCGGGCGCATAGACAGGATCGAGCCCGTCTACGTCGAATGAGATGTAGGTCGGCCCGTCGCCGACCACCCGGCGCGCCTCGGCGATCACTTTATCGACGCCGAGCTGGGTGAACTCCTCCATGAAGATGACGCGCATCCCGTGCTCGAGCGAGAAGGCCCAGCCCTGATCGGTGTTCTGCGCGCCACGGATACCGATCTGGACCGTGCGCTTCGGATCGAGCAGCCCGTCCTCGACCGCGCGCCGGAATGGTGCACCGTGCGAAAACTTGGTGCCGAGGAACTCGTCCCATGTGTCGGTGTGAGCGTCGATATGGATCATTCCGACCGGCCGATGCTTCGCGATAGCCCTGAAAATCGGATAGGTGATCGAATGGTCGCCGCCGGCCGACAAGGGCGCTGCGCCCGCAGCATGGATGCGCTGGTAGAATGCCTCGATGTCTTCGATCGCGTTCTCGATCTGGAAGAGATGCGTAAACGGCACGTCGCCGACATCGGCAATCTTGCAGAGCTTATAGGGATTGACCTTGGTGACGTGATGGATCGACCGGCAGAGGGTCGACATGTTGCGCATCTCGCGCGGACCGTGCCGCGCGCCGGGCCGGTTGGTCACGCCGAGATCGAAGGGCACGCCGCAGAGCGCAATATCGAGGCCGGTCGGATCGCGTTGCAGCGGCGTGCGCATGAAGGTCGCGATATCGGCGTAGCGCGGCAGGAACATCGGGTTCGCCGGACCGCGAAGCGGCTGCATTTTGCTCGAAACCTTGTTTTCGTCCGGCATCTTTCCCTCCCGCGGCGGCGGCCTGCCCCGCCCTACGATCGATCAATGGAATTTGGCACTGTTCTTACTCCTGAAATAGCGTAACTTTTCGATAGATGGTTCGGAAATGGCTGAAGTAATCCCCGCGCAGGAGCATCGGGCCGCGCCGCTGCCGCGGCTGGATGCGGTCGATATCCGCCTGTTGCGCATCTTTTCGGAGATCGTCGCGGCGGGCGGATTCTCCTCTGCCCAGATCGCGCTCAATGTCAGCCAGTCGACGATCAGCGCCAAAATGGCCGAACTCGAAACGCGGCTCGGCTCGCGGCTGTGCCGGCGCGGCCGGGGCGGTTTTGCCCTGACCGACAGCGGCCGGCAGGTCTACGAAGCGAGCCAGGCGCTGTTCCGCGCGCTCGACGAGTTCCAGGCGCAGGTCGGCGACATGCGCGGCGCCCTTGTGGGCGACCTCCATATCGCCGCACTCGATGCGCTGGCCAGCAATCCCGACTGCCGGCTGTTCGACGCAATCGGGCGGTTCAAGGCACATGGTGGCGCCGTCCATCTCACCTTGCATATCGCCAATCCGCTCGATATCGAGCGATCCGTTCTGGAAGGCCGCTACCATCTCGGCATCGGCAGTTTCCCGAGCCACGCGCCGGGCCTCACCTACCGCTTCCTGTTCGACGAGGAACAACGGCTTTATTGCGGGCGCGGACATCCGTTCTTCCGGCGGGCCGAACGCACATTGAGCGTGCGGGAATGCGAAGCAGCCGATTATGTCCGGCGCGGCTATTACGCGGGATCGCTCAAACCCGGCCGGTTCCGGGCGCGCAACGAAACCGCGACCGCCTTCAACATGGAGGCGACCGCGACCATGATTCTCTCGGGCCGCTATCTCGGCCATCTGCCGGCCCATTTCGCGGCTCCCTGGGTCGAGCGCGGTGACCTGCGGTCTTTGTTGCCGACAAAGCTCAGCTACCGGACCCGTTTCGAGGCGGTTCATCGCAAGGGCCCGGCTTCCGCGCCTGCGATCGAGCTCTTCCATAACGATCTTCTGGCCGCCTTCGGCCAGGCGCCGGCTGGAAAAGCCAAATCCGGCACTCGATCACTTTTGAAAAGAGAAATGTAAACAACAGAAAATTCGTATTTTTCCCACCTAACAATTGCCCCACGATTTCGACGGAAAACCAAGGCGCCGGCCTCATACCGGCGCGCATCAAAGGGAGGCAGGTCATGGCGGCAGGACGGGCACATACCGGGGCGCGGGCCGGGGCACGGGCGTTGTCCCGGCGAATTCTGATGGCTGCAGGCATGGCAGCCGGACTTCTGGTTGCAGCGGCGCCAGCGCAGGCGGACGAAATTCGCTGCGCCTATCCCTACTGGTTCGGGTTTGCCCCGGTACCGGTTGCGATCGGCATGGGCTACTTCGCCGAGGAAGGGCTCGAAGTCACCACCGTCTACGACAACGATCGCGCCAACGTCATGCCGGCACTCGAGAGCAGCGATCTCGAATGCACGATGCGGACCGTCGGCGAGCATATGTCGCGACCGCTTGCGGCGGATTCGAATCTCGTCGTCATTGGCACGGTCGACGTGTCGCTCGGTGCCGACGGAGTGGTAGCCGCGGGCGACATCCAGTCCGTCGAGGATCTGGTCGGCAGGACCTTTGCCGGCGAGATCAACCATCCCGGTACGGTCATGGTCGCGCACGGGCTGAGCGAAGCGGGATATAGTCTCGACGATGTCGACCTTCGCCTGATCGCAACCGACGACTCGGCAGCGGTGTTCGAGGACGACAGCGTGGCCGCGGTCGCGACCTGGGAACCGATGATGAGCGAGATCGTCGCCAATAGCGGCCGCGACGGCGCGCATATCCTGCTCGATTCGAGCGACTTCAACGGGCTGATCACCGACATCATCATCGTTCGCAAGGACGACTACGAAGCGAACCCCGAGAAATATGCCAAGTTCCTGCGCGGCATTTATCGGGCGGTCGATCTGTTCAACAACGATCCCGAGAAGTTCCTCGAGATTGCGGCGCCTGCCTTCGAAGTCACCCCCGACCAGATGGCAATCGACATCCAGGGCCTCACCTATACGAGCTACGAGGAAACGATCGAGTTCATGGGCGCCGATGGTCCCAAGACGCTCGCGCCGATCGTCGATTCGCTCAACGAGATCAATGTCAGCCTCGACCTGATGGACGAGCCGATCCCGTACGATGCGATGATCGATCCGACGCTGCTCGACGGCCTGTTCGAAGGGCATACGCGCTAGGCGGACCCGACGGGAGGGCCGGCCCCGGCGCCGGCCCTCGTTTCGCTTTCCTTTCCCGCCGATTTCCCAGAGAATCCGGCCCATGTCGTTGCGCGGCCTGTTCACATTCCGCGGCCAGTCCAGTTCGCGGACCGATGCGGTCATGGCGGTCATCGCCTTCATCGGCTTCATCGGGCTGTGGTACGCGGTCGCCTTTTTCGGAATCGTGTCGCAACGCTTCCTGCCCTTGCCGACCGAGGTGATCGCCGCGCTCGAGCGCATGATCGTCGAGGGCGATTTCCTCTCCGACATCTGGATTTCGGTCCTGCGCGTGTGGGCGGCGTTCCTGCTCTCCGTCGTCATGGCGATCCCGCTCGGCATCTTCATGTCGAGCTATCGCATCGTGGGGACGCTGACCGAACCGATCATCGATTTCATCCGGTATCTGCCGGTCCCGGCGCTGGTTCCGCTGCTCATCATCTGGCTCGGCATCGAGGAAGCCTCGAAGATCGCCGTTTTGTGGATGGGCACGTTCTTCCAGCTCGTACTTCTGGTCGCCGACGATGCCAAGCGCGTGCCGCGAGAATTCGTCGAGATCGGCTACACGCTCGGTGCCAAGAACCGGCAGATCCTGCGCGACATCGTGCTGCGCGCGATGCTGCCCTCGACCGTCGACAATCTGCGCATCACGCTCGGCTGGTGCTGGACCTATCTGATCATCGCCGAGATCGTGGCGGCGAACTCGGGCATCGGGCATGCGATCTGGTCGATGCGGCGCTTCGTGAAGACGCCCGAGGTCATGGCCGGCATTCTGACCGTCGGCATCATCGGACTGGTTACCGACCAGCTCATTCGCTATGCACATCGTCGCTTCTTCCGATATCTCTAGAGGGATGCCAGGCATGACCGGCAAAGACGCATTCATTGCCATCGACGGCATCACGAAGATCTTCGAGCCGCTGGACCGCAAGCAGAAGGCGGTCAAGGTCATCGACGATGTCTCGATCGACATCGAAGAAGGGCAATTTGTCGTTTTTCTGGGACCTTCGGGCTGCGGCAAGACCACGCTGATGCGGATGGTGGGCGGCCTTGAGACATCGACCCGCGGCGAAATCCGCCTCGCGGGCGAGCGGGTGACCGGCCCCGATCGCCGCAAGGGCATGGTGTTTCAGGCTTACTCGTCCTTTCCGTGGCTGACGGTCTACGAGAACATCCGCTTCGGTCTCAAATACCGCGACGATGTCGACAATCGCGAAAAAGCGCGCATCGCGCAGCACTATATGGATCTGGTGGGCCTGACCGACTTCGCAGGCTTTTACGTGAACCGCATCTCGGGCGGCATGCGCCAGCGCGTGGCCATCGCCCGCACCCTGGCCGCGGGTCCCGATGTTCTGCTGATGGATGAACCGTTCGGCGCGCTCGATGCGCAGACCCGCGAGTTCCTCCAGTATCAGCTTCTCGGCATCAACCGCAGCGAACGCAAGACGGTCATCTTCGTGACGCACGATGTCGAGGAGGCGGTGTTTCTTGCCGACCGCATCATCATGTTCTCGGCGCGGCCAGCCACGATCATCGAAGAAGTCCAAGTCGGCGATCATATTGCCGGCGAACGCACGCTCGAGACCAAAGAGACCCAGGCATTTTTCCATCTGCGCAATCATGTTCTCGAGGCAATGCGGGTTCAGGCCCGGCGCACCGAGGAACTGGAACGGGCGAGCTTCGCATGACGCAAGCGCCCGATCGCATGCCATGACCGGCCTCCTGCACGGGAAGCGAGCGCTGGTGACCGGCGCCGGCAGCGGCATCGGTCGCGCGATTGCCGAGGCCTACGCGGCCGAAGGCGCGAAGGTGTGCCTCGCCTACTACCCGCCGGATGCCCCGCCGAACGATGCGATCCAGCGGATCCGCGCCGCCGGGGGCGAGGGTTTTGCGCTGCCGGCCGACGTCGCCGAAGAAGCGCAGGTCGCGGGCCTGTTCGCCGCCGCAATCCCGAAACTCGGCGGGCTCGATATTCTGGTCAACGCCGCCGGAATCATGGCGGAAGAAAAACTTGTCGACCACGACACCGCTTTTTTCGACCGCACGATCGCGGTCAATCTGCGCGGCACATTTCTGGTCGGGCGCGCCGGCGTTGCCGCCATGCGCGAGGGCAGCGGCGAGGGTCGGATCATCAACTTCGCCTCCGACCTCGGCTATCTGGGCCGCGCGAATTTCTCGGCCTATTGCGCCTCGAAGGGCGCCATCCTGGCGCTGACGCGATCCTGGGCGCGCGAACTTTCGCCGAAGATTCTGGTCAACGCGATCGCGCCGGGTCCGATCGAAACGCCGATGCTGCGGCGTTCGCTGGTCAATCCCGACGTGCTGGAACAGGAACTCGACAGCCCGATGGCGCGGATCGGCGACGTGAGCGAAGTGGCTTCCAGCGCCGTCTTTCTGG
>JBBDWW010000135.1:0-6429 GCA_040902645.1 Dongiaceae bacterium
GGCGCAGGTTTGTCCTCGGGCCAGTTATAGGGTTCGGCGCGCAGCTCGCCATCGGCATCGGGCCCCATGATGCGCAAGACCGCGACCTCGGGCAGCGTCTCAGGCGGTGCATGACGTCGCCCGCGCCCGCGTTCGAGCAAACCTTCCTCGCGCAGATCCTTGAGCAGCGCCTTCAAGGGGATGCGATCGGCGCCGGTGACGTGGAAGGCGCGCGCGATCTCGCGCTTGCCGACCGGCGTGTCGCTGCCGCGGATGAATTCGAGGATCTGTTCGCGCGTCGGAAACGACGGTTTGGTCTTGCTGCGTTTCGCCACGCCCGGATCAGCCGCCGGCTACGGTCTTGAACTCGATTTCGACGAAGACGAAATCATGCTCGTTGGGATTGATCACGTTATGCTCGATCCCGATCGGCCGGTAATAGGAGACACCCGCCTTGAGATCGGCGCGGCGTTCTTCCTTCCCGTCGAAGATGAGAAGCTGGCCGGAGGTCATCGGCACCACGACATAGTCGTAGCCGTGACGATGCCAGCCGGTCGCTTCGCCCGGGGCGAAGCGCCATTCGGTCACCTTCACGCGCTCATTGTCGACCTGGACGGTCGGCCGGGCTGCGGGGCGGCTGGCATGCGGATCGGCGCTCATCGGATCATCGTCTCCCTGCTCATGTCGGTCGGCGGCAGAAGACGTCAAGCCTAGCACAGCCGAAAGATCAGTCGGCACCGCCATCGTCGCTGCTACCTTCGGCGGCGGGAGCGCGCTTCGCACGCGATACGCCGGCTGCGCTTTTGGTCTTTGCCGCAGCCTTAACCTTCGCCTTGGTCTTGGTTTTCGGTGCCGTCGCGGATTTGGCGGCCGACTTCGCCTTGGATCGGCCGCCGCCCCGACCGCGGCCGCCGGGCTGGCGCGCCGTCCGTTCGGCGATGAGCCGGACCGCTTCGTCGAGTGTCACGCTGTCGGGCGTCACGTCCCGCGGCAAGGTCGCGTTCACCTTGCCGTGCTTCACATAGGGGCCGTAGCGCCCTTCATGCAGCGTGACCGGCTTGCCGTCTTCGGGATGATTGCCGATGGTTTTTGCCGGTGCCGCAGGACCGCGCCCGCCGCGACCGCCACCGGGCTGCGCCAAGAGATCGACCGCGCGGTTAATGCCGACGGCGAGAATGTTCTCGTCCTTCGGCAGCGTCTTGTACTTGGCGCCATGCTTCAGATAGGGACCGAACCGTCCGATCCCCGCGACGATCGGTTCGCCGCTTTCCGGATGGGTCCCGATCTCGCGCGGCAAAGCGAGCAGCGCGCGGGCGGTATCGAGGTCGATATCGTCGGGCGTGAGATTGGGTGGCAGCGACACGCGCTTCGGCTTTTCCGCCCCTTTCTCGGGCGACGTCTCGCCGAGCTGCACATAGATGCCGTAGGGACCCTTGCGCATCGTCACAATCTTGTCGGTCGCCGGATCCTTGCCGAGTTCTTTCGGGCCGGATTCCATTTCGCCGCCGTTCGGATCGACAGGGGCGAGCGGCCGCGTGAAGCGGCATTCCGGATATTGCGAACAGCCGATGAAGGCGCCGAACTTGCCGAGCTTCAAACTGAGTCGGCCTTTGCCGCAACCGGGACAGACGCGCGGATCGGGTCCGTCGCCGACCTTCTCGGGAAAGAAATGCGACCCGAGTGCCTGGTCGAGCGCGTCGATCACCTGGGTGATCGTCAGTTCGCGCGTGCCTTCGACCGCCGTGTGGAACGCTTCCCAGAAATCGCGCAGCACCTGCTTCCAGTTGATGCGGCCGCCGGAGATGTCGTCGAGTTGCGATTCGAGATCGGCGGTGAAGCCGTATTCGACATAGCGCTGGAAGAATTCGGTCAGGAACGCGACGACCAGGCGGCCGCGGTCTTCCGGAATGAAGCGCTTTTTGTCGATGCGCACATAGTTGCGGTCCTGCAGCACCTGGATGATCGACGCATAGGTCGAGGGCCGGCCGATGCCGAGCTCCTCGAGCTTCTTGACCAGGCTCGCTTCGGAATAACGCGGCGGCGGCTGGGTGAAATGCTGCTCCGGCCGGACGTCCGACAAAGCCGGACGATCGCCCTTGTTGAGATCGGGCAGGCGGCCGCCCTCGGATTCGTCCTCGGAGGGATCGTCTTCGTCCTCGCGATAGAGCGTGAGGAATCCGTCAAATTTGAGAACCGATCCGTTCGCCCGCAGCGTGACGCCCGATGCGCCGTCGATATCGACCGCGACCTGGTCGAAGACGGCGCTTTCCATCTGGCTCGCGACCAGCCGCTTCCAGATCAATTCATAAAGCCGCGCCTCGTCGCGTTCGAGCAGGCGCGCGATACGATCGGGCGAGCGCGTGACGTCCGTCGGGCGGATCGCCTCATGGGCTTCCTGCGCGTTCTTCGCCGTGGCGCGATATTCGCGGGCGCGTTCCGGCAGATATTGTTTGCCGTGTCGGCTGCCGATCAGCTCGCGCGTGGCGGCCAGCGCTTCGCCGGCAATCTGCACGCCATCGGTTCGCATGTAGGTGATGAGGCCAACCGTTTCGCCATCGATATCGACACCTTCATAGAGCCGCTGCGCGAGGCGCATGGTGCGGGTAGTACCAAAGCCGAGCTTGCGCGAGGCTTCCTGCTGCAGGGTCGACGTGGTGAACGGCGCCGCCGGGTTGCGGCGGATGGTCTTGCGCTCGACGTTGGAGACGCTGAAGGGCGCGGCGCCACGGATCGCGGTGACGGCGCGGCCGGCCGCGTCCTTGTTGGCGAGATCGAACTTGTCGAGCTTCTTGCCGTCGAGATGGGTGAGGCGCGCCTCGAAGGCGGTGCCGTCCGCAGCTGCAAGGTCGGCAGCGACCGACCAATATTCCCGGGGGCGGAAGGCTTCGATCTCGGCTTCGCGCTCGGAGATGAGACGGAGCGCGACCGACTGCACACGGCCGGCCGAGCGGCTGCCCGGCAGCTTGCGCCACAGGACCGGCGACAAGGTGAATCCAACCAGATAGTCGAGCGCACGGCGGGCGCGGTAGGCATCGACCAGTTCGTTGTCGAGCTCGCGCGGGTGGAGCATCGCCTCCTGCACGGCACGGCGCGTGATCTCGTTGAACACGACGCGCTCGACCGGTTTCGACTTGAGCGCACCGCGTTCGCGCAGCGCTTCGCAGATATGCCACGAGATCGCCTCGCCCTCGCGGTCGGGGTCGGTCGCGAGGATCAGCCGGTCGGCGGTCTTCAGCGCCTTGGCAATTTCGTCGATCCGCTTGTCGCCGCGCTCGTCGACGATCCAGGACATCGCGAAATCTTCGTCCGGGCGCACTGATCCGTCCTTGGCCGGCAGATCGCGCACATGGCCAAAGCTCGCCAGCACCCGGTATTCGGGGCCGAGATACTTTCCGATCGTCTTGGCCTTGGAGGGCGACTCGACGACGACGACGTTCATCAACACTTCCGATCCTGTGTGGGGCTAGGCCGACGGCGCTGCCGGCCCTCGCAAGCGCCCTGTCTTTCAGGCTGGAAGCATCGAGACCGCATCGCCCGGATGGCGTTCGAGACGGCCGGCGAGCTCCAGTTCCAGCAACATGGTGCGCACGACGGGCGCAGAGAATGAGCATTGCCGGATCAGCTCGTCAACCGGGACCGGGCTCGCCCCCAGCCGTTCGAGCAGGGTGGCGGCGATAATTTCCTGTGATTGTTCAATAGGTTGCAGGGCAGGCCGGATAGCCTGATCCGGGCCTGTTGGGCGGGGTTGCCGGGGCCTGAGGGCCGCCAACGGACCGATCGCCTCGACCACATCGGTCGTTTCCTCGACCAGAACCGCTCCCTCTCGGAGCAGGCGATTGGTGCCTCGGCAGCGTGAATCGAGGGGCGAGCCCGGCACCGCGAGCACCTCGCGCCCCTGTTCGAGGGCAAGCCGGGCGGTCGTCAGCGAGCCGGATTTGATCGCGGCCTCGACCACGATGGCGCCGAGCGCGAGGCCCGAGACGATGCGGTTGCGGCGCGGGAAGTTGCGCGCGAGCGGCTGGGTGCCGGGGGCGAGTTCGGCGAGCAGCAGGCCGTGCGCCGCGATCTCGGCGGCGAGACCCTCGTTCTCGCTCGGATAGACGACGTCGAGCCCGCCGGCGAAAACCGCGATCGTGCCGGTTGCGAGCGCGCCGCGATGGGCAGCGGCGTCGATGCCGCGGGCGAGGCCCGAGACGATGACGAAACCGGTCTCGCCGAGCTCGCGCGCCAATGTTTCGGCGATGCGCCGTCCGCCGGCCGAAGCGTTGCGTGCGCCGACGATCGCGATCGCGGGTGCCGTCAGCAGCGAAAGATCGCCGCGCCAGGTGAGCAAAGGCGGCGGATCGGGAATGGCGGCAAGGCAATCGGGATAGGCTTCTTCGCCCTCGATCAGGATGCCGCCGCCGAGCGCGCGGACCGATGCGAATTCGCGCTCGGCATCGCGCCGGGAGGGGATTCGCAGCCGTGCCTTGCCGCCGGCACGGCGCGCGAGTTCGGGCAAAGCGTCGAGCGCGGGGCCGGCCGCGCCGAACCGTTCGATCAGATGTCGATAGGTGGCGGGACCGACCGTATCGGCGCGCGCGAGGCGCAGCCGGTCGAACCGTTCGGTGTCATCGAAGTTGGCGGGTGCGGCGGTCATGATGCGCAGGCTGATCCAATAACGGGACCATGTCAATATATATACAATTAAAGCGAGTATGCCGGATTCGGCGCGATCGCGATGCGACCGGCGCATCGGGTCAAGTCGGTTTCTTGCCGCCGATGCGGGGTTCCTCGCCTTTAAGCAGGCGGCCGATGTTGGCGCGATGGCTGACCCCGACCAGCAGCGCGAGAACGAGCGTGAGCGCCGCGAGCCTGCGATCCACAAAGAACCAGGCGAGCACCGGGGCGGCGGCGAACGCGAGCAAAGCGGCAAGCGAAGAGAATCGCGTCGCCGCGGCCACGACAAGCCAGCAGCCGATCGCCATCAGCCCGAGCCGCCAGTCGAGGCCAAGGAGTACGCCGAGGCTGGTCGCGACACCTTTGCCGCCGCGGAACGCGAGCCAAACCGGAAAGAGATGGCCGAGCATCGCGCCCAATCCGGCGGCCAGTGCCGCGTTCATGCCCCAGAACTCATAAGCGATCAGCACGGCGGCGGCACCCTTGCCCGCATCGAGCAGCAAGGTCGCGGCGGCGAGGCGCTTGTTGCCGGTGCGCAGCACATTGGTCGCACCGATATTGCCGGAGCCAATCGCGCGGATATCGCCGAACCCGGCAAGCCGGGTGAGGATCAGGCCGAACGGTATCGAGCCGAGCAGATAGCCGCCGAACAGCGCCGCCAGCAAATACAGCCAGTCACTCGTCCATGCGATCGGATCGGGCATCGGCTCAGCGTGCCGCCGCCTCGAACACGATGCGGCCGTCGACCACGGTACGCAGCACGCGGCCCTCGACCGGCCGTCCATCGAACGCCGAGTTCTTCGACTTCGAATGCATCTTCGCGGGATCGACCTGCCAGGCGGCATTCGGATCGAACAGTACGAGATCGGCCGGCGTGCCCTTGCGCAGCCGGCCTTGCGGCAGGCGCATCAGATCGGCCGGTGCGAGTGCCAGCCGGCGGAACAAGGTGACGAGATCGATCCGGTCGCGATGCATCAGCTCGAGCGAGACCGGCAGCAATGTTTCGAGGCCGATGACGCCGGCGGCGGCGTGGGCGAAGGGCACGCGCTTCGAATCCTGATCGTGCGGTGCATGGTCGCTCGCGACGCAGTCGATCGTGCCGTCGGCGACGCCTTCGGCGATCGCCGCGCGATCGGTGTCGTGGCGCAAGGGCGGCGAGACCTTGGCGAAGGTGCGGTATTCGCCAACCTCGTTCTCGTCGAGCGCGAAATAATGCGGCGCGGTATCGCAGGTGATCGGAACGCCGTTCGCCTTCGCGCGGCGGATGGTGTCGACCGTGGCGGCCGTGGAGACATGGCCGACATGGTAACGCCCGCGGACCATCGCCAGCAGATGCAGGTCGCGTTCGATCATCATCACTTCGGCGGCCGGCGGGATGCCGCCGAGCCCGAGCCTTGTGGCGAGCTCACCCGCATTCATCGCGCCGTTGCGCGCGAGCTCGGGTTCTTCCGGATGCTGCACGATCAGGAGGTCGAAGGCGGTCGCATATTTCATTGCGCGCAGCATGACGCGCGCATCGGCGACGGCCGAAAGCCCGTCGGTGAAGGCGAGCGCGCCGCTCTCGGCGAGCATGCCGAACTCGACCAGATCCTGTCCCTCGAGGCGGCGCGTGATTGCGCCGTAGCAATAGACCTTGCTGCGCCGGTTCTCTCGCGCGCGTCGCGCGATGAATTCGACCGCGGCCACATCGTCGATGACCGGATCGGTGTTCGGCAGGCAGATCATCGAGGTGACGCCGCCGGCCGCCGCCGCGGCGGTGCCGCTCGCGATCGTTTCCTTATGCTCTTCGCC
>JBBDWW010000136.1:0-6392 GCA_040902645.1 Dongiaceae bacterium
CGGGCGACGACGAAAGCTGGGATTTCGGCCTTGGCGCCGGGTTCTATCTCGATGCAACGGAGAAGCCCTGGTCCGGCGCCTATCGCATGGCAACCTACGTCGTGCACGAGCTGCCGACGCTGCTCGTCGCCGGCTTCCCGGCGGACACGCAGCGACAGGGGATTTTCGGTCACTCGATGGGCGGACATGGCGCGTTGACGCTCGCGCTGAAAAACCCCGGCCGTTATCGCTCGCTCTCGGCTTTTGCGCCAATCGCTGCACCGACACGCGCGCCGTGGGGCGAAAAGGCCTTCAGTCGCTATCTCGGTCCCGATCGCGCCGCCTGGCGCGACCATGATGCGAACGAACTGGTTCAGAAACGCAAATTCGGCCGGCCGATCCTGATCGACCAGGGCCTCGGCGATCAGTTTCTGGCGAACCAGCTTTATCCGAATTTGTTCGAGGAGGCCTGTCGCAAGGTCGGGCAGGATCTGACGCTGCGCCGGCATGAGGGGTACGACCACGGATACTTCTTCATCCAGAGCTTCATCGAAGACCATCTCCGTCATCACGCGGCCGTACTGACCGGGTGATGTGAGGCTACGAGGACCGCATGGACGAGATCTTCGGGCCGCGCGATCTGATCGACAGTGCGACGCTGCATAACCTCTTGCGGCGCTCCGATCGGCGCGGACTGACCCAGCTTGCGGCACATCTCTCGCTTCTCGCCGTAACCGGCATCCTCGTTGTCGCGATGTCAGGTAGTTTGTGGCTCCTGATCATGCTGCCGCTGCACGGGATCGCGCTCACCTTTCTGTTCGCGCCACTGCATGAAACCATCCACCGCACCGCCTTTCGCAGCCGCGTCTTGAACGACGCTGTCGCCATTTTCTGCGGCCTGCCGTTGCTGTTGCCGCGCGTCTGGTTCCGCCAATTTCATTTCGCGCATCATCGCTGGACGCAGGATCCCGCGCGCGATCCCGAGCTCGATCCGCCGCGACCCTCGACCATCCGGGCATGGCTCTGGCATGTCACCGGCCTGCCTTACTGGATCGCGGCATTTCGGGGCCTTATCGTCCATGCGACCGGACGCATGCCCGAGCCCTATATCGTGGCCCGCGACCAGGCCGGCGTGGTGCGCGAGGCGCGAATGTTTCTCGCTGTCTATGCGGCGGTCATCCTCCTTGCCGCGGCAACGGGCTGGCTCGGCACGCTGGTCTTGATCTGGATCATGCCGGCTCTGCTGACCCAGCCCCTGCTACGTCTCTATCTGCTGGCCGAGCATGGCGGCTGTCCGTTCGGACCGGACAAGCTGCGCAACACGCGCGCCACGCGCAGCAACGTGATCGTCCGATTCCTCGCCTGGAACATGCCCTTCCATGCCGAGCATCACACATTCCCCGGCGTCCCGTTCCATGCACTTCCGGCGCTGCACCGGCAGCTCAGGCCCCATCTCGCCATCGTCTCCGCGGGTTATGGGGCTGCGAACCGCGATATCTTCCGCTCGCTCGGCGGGGCGGGATCACAGGATTCGCCCGTGGGGAACGCTTGAGGCCGGCGACCCCGCTCCCTATAAGAGTCAGGGGAGTTACAGGGGATGGATGGCATGGCGGGCCGCCACGGGCAGGCGCTTAACTGGGCTTTGCTGGTTCTGTTCGGGTGCGCGACCTTTTTCGCGTTCCTGTTGCTGCCGCTATGGCTGCTGCCGCAAAGCCCCTGGTGGGGCCTTCTCCTCATCCCCATCGCGCTCCTCAGCAACAGCTTCTGGGCGCTCAATCATGAAGCCATCCATGGCAGCTTTCATCCCGATGCCGGTTTGAACCACCGCGCCGGCCGCATCATGTCCGTGCTGCTCGGATCGTCGTTTCGCCTCCTTCGCTTCGCCCATCTGATGCATCACCGGTACAACCGTTATCGGCTGGACCGGCCGGACATCTACGAACCGGAGAGGGGCCCCTACGCGGTCGCCAAGTTGCGCTATGTCGGCGAGTTGCTGCTGTTGCTCTATCTCTCGGGCGTGGTGGTGCCGCTGCTCTGCCTGCAGCCGAAGAGCGGCATGCGGCGCATCTTCGACTTCGTCTATCGCCATCCCGATCCGCCGGTACAGGAAGTGCGCACGATCGCTGACCGCCTTTTCTTCGGCGACCGGAGTCTCAGCGAACTCCGGATCGACGCGATCTTGGTCATTCTGATGGTTGCCGGCGTCGTCATCCTTTATGGGGCCTGGTGGTGGATGTTCGTCGGCTTTCTGGTCGCTCGCGGCGCTCTCATTTCCGCTCTCGACAATGTGTATCATTTTGGAACGCCGCTCGACCGGGTCGATTTTGCCATGAATCTCCGCCTTGCCGCGCCGCTGCGGCTGGCGATCCTCAATATGAATATGCACCGCGTGCATCACCACCATCCGCAACTTCCCTGGTGGCGATTGCCGGAGCAATTTCGCAGGACCGGGGACAGCTTCGATGCGGGCTTCATCGGCACCGCACTCGCCCAGTTCTCCGGCCCCGTGAGGATGACAGCGCGGGCGGCTGCCGGCACAGAGCAAGCGTGACAGCGCCACCGGCGCTTGTCATAAGAGACGCTCCGATGGCCTATCGAAAGCGGCGGCGATGACGATCGACAAAATTGAACTGCGCAACGCGCTCGGCAGCTTCGCGACCGGCATCACGATCGTGACGGCGGTCGGCCCGCAGGGCGACCTGCTCGGCATCACGGCGAACTCGTTCAATTCCGTTTCGCTCGATCCCCCGCTCGTCCTCTTCAGCCTCGGTCGCGGCGCCTACAGCCTGAAAGCGTTCCAAGCGTCGGGCGCGTTTGCGATCAATGTGCTGCGGGAAGATCAGGAGCATCTCTCGTCGAATTTCGCGCGCGCGCTGGTCGATAAATGGACCGATGTACCCTACGAGACCTGGGTGACCGGCAGTCCGATCCTCAAGGAAGCTATCGCCTCGTTCGATTGCGAGGTGCACTCGATGTATGACGGCGGCGATCACGTCATTTTCGTCGGCCGGGTGCTGCAGCTTCGCTGCAATGCCGAGGAAAGCCCCCTCCTCTATTTTCGCGGCCGCTACGCCCGGCTCGCCCGGTAAGCCGGACAGCCCGATCATTCAGGCCCGATTTCCAACCATTCGCCCTGTGGCGGCGGCAAGATCGGCATGAACCCGGCCCTGGCGCCAAGCATGGCCGGGCAAGGCACGGAATTGGTCGGCCAAAACCCAATGGGATGGGGCATGTTGCGCCGGTTTTTTGGCATCGTGTACCTTCACCGGCGACAGTCCCCGAAACGGGCGCCGGTGAGCGGCGGCCCGACCGGGTGCGGCTTCGACAGGGAAGCGCGAAAGGGAGACCATGAGCAAAGTTAAAAAATGGGGCAACGAAGAGTTCTGGGGCGTCGGATTCGAATACGACCCGCAATGGCTGCTCACCGACGAGCAGAAGAAGATCCAGGCGCTGATCATCGATCTCGCCCAGAATCAGATGCGCGAGAACGCCGTCGAGTCGGATAAGAAACTCCTCTTTCCGCGCAAGAATTTCGAAATTCTCGCGAAGCACGGAATTCTCGGCCTGCTGGTGCCGAAGGAACTCGGCGGCATGGGTCAGAGCCACACCTGCGCCGCGATGGTCGTCGAAACGATCGCGCGCTACGCCTGTCCATCGACCGCGATGTGCTACACGATGCACATTGGCGCCGTCGCAGCCGCTTTGTTCCGGCATCATGACAGCCCGATCATCCAGGACATCATGCGGCGCATCGACAAGGATGTGCTGATCGGAACGCTCTCCTACTCCGACCCCGAGACCGGCTCGCATTTCTGGTATCCGTTCTCGTCGGGTGCGGAAAAGGTCGAGGGCGGCTACCGCGTTCGCAAGAAGGCGTCCTGGACGACCTCCGGGGGCTTCGCCGACTGGTACATTCTGCAGACGACGAGCCCGGATTTCGGCGGCAACTACGCCGATCTCACCTGCTGGCTGGCACTCGCCAACGAGGTCAAGGCCGATCCCTCGAAATGGGACGGGCTCGGCCTGCGCGGCAACCAGTCGGGCACGCTCGAGCTCGACAATGTGCTGCTCGCCGACAACCGCATGGTCGGCCCGCGTGGCGACGGTGCCGCCTCGAACGACGAATGCGTCGATCCGTTCTTCCTGCTCTGCTCGTCATCCTGCTGGAACGGCATCGCGCTCGGCCTGGTCGATATCGCCAAGCGCCATACCACGATGAAGAAGCATGTCGACGTCGGTATGCGCGTCGCGGACTATCCGACGATTCAGGATTACTTCGGCGAGGCCTTGGCGGATACGAACGCTTCGCGCGCGCTTTCCTTTATGCTCGCTAAGGCGATGGACGACGTCACCAACAATTGCGACTGGTCGATCCATAAGGATCTGAAGGCCCTGCCGCGGGCACAGTTCCTGCACTGGATGTGGATGGTGAAGTTCACCGCCGCAAAGAATGTCGCTCATGTTGCCGACAAGATGCTGCATGCGTGCGGCGGCACGGGTTACAAGCCCGGTCTCGGCATCGAGCGCTATCTGCGCGACGGCAAGGCCGGCTGGGTGATGGGTCCGACCAATGAAGTGCTGCGGCAATTCATCGGCAAATCCTGCCTGCTCGGCTTCGAATCACTCGATTACTGGAACACGTCGCTCAACGAGCGCGTGCTTCATAACGAGATCAAGAAGCTCGATCCCAAGGGCAAACGCGCGCTTGCCCAGAAGCTGATGGACGAGGCGAAGGCCGCCGAATAGCGTCGCCTTTGCACATCGCCCGACGACAACGGCTGGCCCCATCGGGGCCGGCCCTTTCGATTCCCCCGGCAGCGCGCGTTGCGCGCGCCATGATAGAATGAGTGACCGCAGCGAACGGACCCTGCCATGTACAATCCCCCGCATTTCCGGATGGAAGATCGCGACCAGCAGCGCGCCTTCATGGATGCGCATCCGCT
Organism: Dongiaceae bacterium; assembly: GCA_040902645.1. Taxonomy (GTDB): domain Bacteria; phylum Pseudomonadota; class Alphaproteobacteria; order Dongiales; family Dongiaceae; genus JAWXBK01. The sequence continues at coordinate 4,923 of JBBDWW010000136.1, forward strand.
GGCGCAACTCGTCACGGAAACAGAGGCCGGCATCATCGCGAACCCGGTGCCGCTCCTCCATCGACCCTTGCCCGAACCGCTCGGCACGTTGCGCGGTCATCTCGCGCGCGCCAATCCGCAATGGCGCGAAAGCCGCCTCGATCGTCCGGCGCTGGCGATCTTCCAGGGGCCGCACGCTTATGTGTCGCCGGGCTGGTATGCCGAGAAGCCCGCGACCGGCCGCGTGGTGCCGACCTGGAATTACGGCGTGCTGCATGTCTATGGGCGCCTCGCGATCCATGACGATGCGGCCTGGTTGCGCGCATTCCTGACCGACCTCACAGCGCGCCATGAGAGCGGGCGCAATCCGCCCTGGGCGATCACCGATGCGCCCGCCGATTACATCGAGCGCCAGTTGAAGGGTATTGTCGGATTTGAGCTGACGATCGAGCGAGTCGAGGCGAAGGCGAAACTCAGCCAGAACCGCAACGAAGCCGATCGCAGCGGCGTCGCAATCGGATTGCGCAATGAGGCCGATCCGCTCGCGCGGGCGACCGGCGATCAGGTCGCCGGGACGTTGAAACGTCCGCGCAGTTAGGCGCTACGACCGCGGCCGCTTCTTGTCCGGATCGTAGAACGGATAGCGCACGACCTTCGCCGGAATGCGCTTCTGGTGGCCATCGATCTTGCCGATCTCAACTTCGGTACCGATCGCCGCATAGGCGACATCCATGCGGCACAATGCGACCGGCTTGCCGAGATGCGGCGAACGCACGCCGCTCGTCACCACGCCGACCTGCGCGCGGCCGACATGCACGCAATCGCCATGGCCCGCTGGCTCCTGCCCCGCCAGCTCGAGCCCGACCAGCACGCGCTGCGGATGCTCCTTGCGGCGCGTCAGCGCTGCATGCGCGATGCACTCGGTATTGCCCTTGAGCGCAACCGTGAATCCGATACCGGCCTCGAACGGATCGATCTGGTCGTTGAACTCGTAATTGAAGAAGATCAGCCCTGCCTCGATGCGCAGGATGTCGAGCGCCTCGAGCCCAAGTGGCGCCATGCCGTGCGCCTTGCCGGCTTCCCAGACGGCATCCCACACCGCGGGCGCATCCTTCGGATGGCAAAAGACTTCGTAGCCCAGTTCGCCGGTATAACCCGTACGCGAAACGACAATGGGGATGCCGTTATAGCCGCCGATCCGTCCGACGGTGAAACGGAACCATTCGATTTCCTCGACCCGCGGCCGCGCCGGCGCGGTCCAGACGATATCCTTCAGGATTTCGCGGCTCTTCGGCCCCTGAATCGAAATATTGTGCAACTGGTCGGTCGAGGATTTGACCCAGACCTGCCGCATGCCGCGCTGCTCCGCCAGATCGCGCAGGAACTTGCCGTCATATTCGTCGCCGCCGATCAGGCGATAACGATCGGGTCCGAGCCGGAACACGGTCGCATCGTCGAGCATGCCGCCATGCTCGTAGCACATCGCGGTAT
>JBBDWW010000137.1:0-6356 GCA_040902645.1 Dongiaceae bacterium
AGCTAAAACAAATCGCACTCCGGCCCCCCTGTCGAACCGCGGCTAGGTTAGCAGATTCTTGAAAAAATCGAAGAGCTTAAGATCGTTTCTGATGGCGAAGAGCGTAAGCCCGACAAGGAAGACCAGGCCAACCCGGAAAGCCCATTCCTGAGCCCGGAGGGCCATCGGCCGCCCTCGTGCCGCCTCGTAGGCGTAGAAAGCAAGATGGCCGCCGTCGAGCATAGGGATGGGGAAGAGGTTGAACAAGCCGAGCATGATCGAGATCCACGCCGCGAAGCCGATCAGTGGCACGATCCCTTCCTTCGCGATGTCGCCGGCCATCTTTCCGATGCGAATCACGCCGCCCAGTTCTTCCGGCGATCGCGTCCCTTCCACCATCTGCCAGATCGCTTCCAGGATTTGTCCCGATGTGTGCCAACTCTCCGCTGTTGCCGCACCAAACGCAGCAAGCGGTCCGAATGTCCGCGTTTCTGTTTCCCCTGCAGGGCCGATACCCAAACGCCCGACGCGGTGAACGTTGCCGAAATTATCGGTAATCTCCACAACGCTCGGTACCGCCGGAATCGTTCGCGATTCGCCATCGCGCTCGATCGTCAGCTCGAGTGGCTTACCGAGTCCGAACTGAACGGTTTCGGCAACGTCCTGGAAGCTCTCGACCGGATTGCCGTCGATGGCAACGATCCGGTCGCCGCTCTGCAGCCCAATTTCGGCTGCGACCGAATCGGCCTGTACCTCGCCGATGACTGCCGCCGTGAAAGGTTGCCCATAAGAAAGATAGAGGACGCCGAGAACGAGAATAGCGAAGATGTAATTCGCGACCGGCCCTGCAACCACGACGGCGCTGCGCCGAACGAGCGACTTATGGGCAAACGAACCCGCGCGTTCGGTCTCGGTCAACGGTCGCGTGGTGCCGTCCGTCTGAACCGTCTCGTCGCTTTCGCCAAACATTTTCACGTAACCGCCGAGCGGCAGCAGGCTGAACTTCCAGCGCGTGCCGTGCCGGTCGTTGAACCCGAACAGCTCCTTGCCAAAGCCGATCGAGAACACCTCGATCCGCACGCCGACCGCTCGGGCGACCAGGAAATGACCGAGTTCGTGGACGAAAACCACGATCGTGATCACGGCCAGAAAGGCCAGGACATAGACGGGAGCCGCGGTGAGAAATTCGATCATCGTGCGTTACGCCAATCATGTTGGGGGAACGGCAACGCCGCTCCCCGGAGGCAGGGTTTGCCGCATATGCAGCGATTCATCAATGGCCCGATCGGCGGCCGATCGCGGCCCAGGCGCGCTCGCGCGCAGACTGGTCGATTTCGTCGACCTCGACCAGCGTCGTCGGGGAGTGGGTCGGAGCATGTTCGAGGCAGGTCTCGACGACGCGGCAGATGTCGGTAAACCGGATCCGTTCGTCAAGGAAGGCCGCCACGGCGACCTCATTGGCGGCATTGAGAACCGTCGTCGCTCCGCCGCCTTGGCGCAGGGCATCCCGCGCCAATGCAAGCGACGGAAATCGCGCCAAATCAGGCGGTTCAAAGGTAAGGCTGCCAATTCGGGCGAGGTCCAGCCGGGCCGAGGGTGCGGCGATCCGATGCGGCCAGCCGAGGGCATAGGCGATGGGGGTCCGCATGTCGGGGGTGCCGAGCTGGGCGAGGACCGAGCCGTCGATGTAGCTCACCAAGCTGTGCACCACCGATTGCGGGTGGACCAACACCTCGATCCGTTCCGAGGGCAGATCGAAGAGATGGCGCGCCTCGATCAGCTCTAGCCCCTTATTCATCATGGTCGCCGAATCGACCGAGATTTTGGCCCCCATGCGCCAGTTCGGGTGGGCGACGGCTTCGGCCGGGGTGACCCGGCTCATGCTTTCGAGATCCATGGTCCGGAAGGGCCCGCCGGACGCGGTCAGGATGATCTTCTCGATCGCATCCCGGCGCCGGGTATCGAGTACCTGGAACACGGCGCTATGCTCGGAATCGACCGGCAGGAGCTGCGTGCGGCTGCGCGCCACCTCGCTCATCACCAGCTCGCCGGCACAGACCAGGCATTCCTTGTTGGCGAGCGCGACGATGCCGCCCTGCCGGATCGCCTCGAGGGTCGGCCGCAATCCTGCCGCCCCGACGATCGCCGCCATCATCCAGTCGGCCGGCCGCGCCGCCGCCTCGACCAGGGCGTCCGGCCCGGCAGCCGCTTCGATCCCGCTGCCCGCCAGCGCCTCCTTGAGTGCGACATAGCCCCCGGGGTCGGCCACCACGGCAAGCTGCGCCCCGACCTCACGTGCCATCTTGGCCAGCGCCGCTACATTGCTGCGCGCGGTCAGGGCCACGATCTCATAGCGCTTGAGGTCGCGGCGGATCAGATCGACGGTATTGCAACCGACCGAGCCGGTCGCGCCAAAGATCGAAATGCGCCGGATATCGGGCTGCCGCTTCGGCAGCGGTGCCTGGACTACGACCATGCCAGCCCGTCCCCGTGACAAAGGTAGATGGCCGCCACGAACAGCGCGGCAGCCAGCAGCGCATCGATGCGATCGAGTACGCCACCATGGCCCGGAACGAGCCAGCCGCTATCCTTGACGCTGACATGCCGCTTGACCGCGGATTCTACGAGATCGCCCGCCTGACCGACCAGCCCGATTCCGAGGCCGATCAGCCCCAGGAGACCGGCCGCCGGCGCATCAGGCCAGAACAGGCCGAATAGCAGTCCCATGACCGCAGGCGCCACCATCGCCCCGGCGAGCCCCGCCCAGGTCTTGTTCGGGCTTAGCCGGGGCGCGAGACGTGGCCCGCCGATCAGCTTGCCGGCGGCATAGGCGCCCGAATCAGAGGCCCAGACGCTGAACAGGAGCCAGACCAAAGCGGCAAATCCGGCTTCCGGCATCAGCCGGAGCGAGACCAGGGCCAGCGCGCCGATGCCGATATAGATCACCCCGCCCCCGAGCAGCAGCCTTCGTCCCCGGCCCGCATTGCGGGTTGCGACCGCAACGCTGGCGATGGCGGCAGTCGCGACGACCAGCAACGCGGCACCGCCGCCTTCGAGGATCAGCGCGAGGCAACCCCCCGCTGCAATCAGCGGCGCAAGGATCGTCGTGATCCAGCCGTCGGGGATCGTCATGCGCTGCCATTCCCAGAGCGCGAGCGCCGCAAGGCCGGTGATGGCAATCGCCCAGAGCATGCCGCCCGCCCAGGCGAGACCGAGCGCCACCGGCATCAGTACCGCCGCGGCAATCAGGCGCCGCGACAAAGCCGCCGGGTCAGCCACTGGCACCGTATCGACGCTCACGGCCGTGATACTCGCGCAGGGCATATTCGAGATCGTCCTTCGTGAAGTCGGGCCAGAACCGGTCGAGAAAAACCAGTTCGGCATACGCACCCTGCCAGAGCAGGAAATTGCTGATCCGCTTTTCGCCGCTGGTGCGGATAATCAGATCGGGATCGGGAATGCCGGCGGTCAGCAGGCGCGACGCAACCGCGTTCTCGTCGACCGCCTCGGGCGCCAGCCGTCCGGCGCGAACATCCTCGGCGATGCGGCGCGCGGCACCGGCGATCTCTGCGCGCGCGCCGTATGAGAGCGCGATGACAACGGTCAACCCGCGATTCGATGCAGTCTCCTGCTCCGCCTGCTGAATCAGCGCGACGATCTCGCGATCGAGCCGCTCTCGATCGCCAATGACTTTAAGACGGACATTGGATTCCTGCAGCGTGCGAAGTTCCTTGCGCAGATAGAGCCGCAGCAGCGCCATCAGATCGTCGATTTCAGCCGGCGGCCGATTCCAGTTCTCCGAAGAGAAGCTGAACAAAGTCAGATAACCAATGCCGAGTTCCGCCGCACCGACCACCGCACGACGCGCGGCCTCGGCGCCGCGATGATGCCCGGCCGTGCGCGGCAGTCCCCGCGCCTTGGCCCAGCGCCCGTTGCCATCCATGATGATGGCGACATGGGTTGGCGGCGACGGCGCTTCGGATTTGCGCAGCGGCTCCATCAGACCTGCATGATCTCCTGTTCTTTTTTGGCGAGCGCGTCGTCGACCTTTTTCACATGCTCGTCGGTCGCCTTTTGCACCAGGTCGGCCTGATGGCGATGCTCGTCCTCGGAGATCTTGCCGTCCTTTTCCATCTTCTTGAGTTGTTCCATCGCGTCGCGTCGTACGTTGCGCACGGCGATGCGCGCCTGTTCGGCGTATTTATGCGCGATCTTGCTGAGCTCGCGGCGTCGATCCTCGCTCAGCTCAGGGATCGGCACGCGCACGAGTTGGCCATCGGCAGTGGGATTGAGCCCGAGCCCGGCTTCGCGGATCGCCTTCTGCACGGCAATCACCAGACCGCGGTCCCAGACCTGGACGGTGATCATGCGCGGCTCCGGTACGTTGACCGTGCCGACCTGGGTCAATGGCATCTCGCTGCCATAAGCGCTGACCGTAATCGGATCGAGCAGATGCGCCGATGCGCGGCCTGTGCGGAGGCCGCCGAATTCGCGGCCCAGCGCCTCGAGCGCGCCGTCCATCCGGCGCTGCATGTCTTTGATGTCGAACGCTGGCATGACGCTGCTCCCCACCCCTCCTTTAATCCGAGATAACCGTGAAGCGGCCGTTCCCCGCCATGACGTCGGCGAAGGCCCCGCTTTGACTGATCGAGAATACAACGATGGGAATGTGGCTTTCCCGTGCCAGGCTTATGGCCGTTGCGTCCATAACCTTGAGGTCGCGCGACAGCACCTCGAGATAGGTGAGCCGGTCATAGCGCTTGGCGTCGGGATTGCGCGTCGGATCGGCGCTGTAGACGCCGTCGACCTTGGTGCCCTTGAGCAGCGCATCGCAGCCCATTTCGGATGCGCGCAGGGCCGCTGCCGTGTCGGTCGTGAAGAATGGATTGCCCGTGCCGGCCGCGAAGATAACGATGCGACCTTTTTCGAGATGGCGGATGGCGCGGCGCCGGATATAGGGTTCGCAGACCGTCGCCATCGGAATGGCAGAGAGGACGCGGGTCGGAATGCCGGCCTGTTCCAGCGCGTTCTGCATCGCGAGCGCGTTAATGACCGTCGCCAGCATGCCCATATAGTCGGCGCTGGCGCGCTGCATGCCCTGGGAGGCGCCAGCAACGCCGCGAAAGATATTGCCGCCACCGATTACCAGACAGACTTCGATGCCGAGCTGGTTGACTGCGGCGATCTCGGTTGCCACGCGGCTCACCGTATCGGGATCGAGCCCGAATTCGCCCGAGCCCATCAGGGCCTCGCCGGAAATCTTCAGGAGGACGCGCCGGTAGGCCTGACTGGCCGGCTTGTCGTCGACGGGTGCGGCCTTGGAGTCCGGCATGTCGCGGGCGATCCCCTCTCAGTGGCGGGCACAGCGCCTGATCCGCCACGGGCCTTGACCAAAGCACGCCCGGGCGCGGGCCGGGCCATCATACACGAAATGCTGGCCGGCCAACCTGCCGGCGCCAATTCATGGCGCCAGCGGCCGGCCCGTCGTCGTTCTCAGGCGTCCCCCTCCGCATCGCGCGGCACGCCCTCGCCTAACACCAGGCGGCGGAACCCAGCAATCTCGACCGGGGTGCCGAGCTGCTTGGCGAGATCCTCGATCACCTTCTTCACGCGGCTCTCGCCATCGACGACATAGACCTGCTCGAGCAGGACGACGTCCTCGTAAAATTTTCGCAGCCGGCCTTCGACCATCTTCTCGGCGATCTCCTGTGATTTGCCAGAGGTTTTCGCCTGCTCGATCAGCACCGCACGCTCGCGCGCGACCAATGCCGGATCGAGATCCGCAACCGAGACCGATTGCGGGCTGGTCGCCGCGACATGCATCGCGATCTGACGCGCCGTCTCGGCGAGCTTGTTCTTGTCGCTGCTCGATCTAAGCGCAACCAGCACGCCGATCTTGCCGAGGCCCGGCGCGATCGCGTTGTGGACGTAGCTCGCGATGGCACCGCCCTGTACCGACAGACGCTCGATCCGGCGCAGCGTCATGTTCTCGCCGATCTTGGCGATGAGCTGGGTCAGTGCTTCCTCCACAGTGCGGCCATCGGCCATCTTGCTCGCCTTCAGCGCATCGACAGTGTCGGCCTTGAGCGCGAGCGGCGCCGCGGCGCGAAGGAAGCCCTGGAACTCCTCGTTGCGCGCGACGAAATCGGTCTCCGAATTGAGCTCGACCAGTGCCGCCTCGCCGCCTTCGACGACGGCCGCAACCAGACCTTCGGCGGCAAGGCGACCGGCCTTCTTCGCGGCGGCGGCAAGCCCCTTCTTGCGCAACCAGTCGACCGCGCCCTCCAGATCGCCCGCGGTTTCGGTAAGCGCCTTCTTGCAGTCCATCATGCCGGCGCCCGACATCTCGCGAAGCTGTTTCACGAGCCCTGCGCTGA
>JBBDWW010000138.1:0-6354 GCA_040902645.1 Dongiaceae bacterium
ATGACGGGTACTAAATAGTTTAAGAAAGCTCACCACAGAGGCACAGAGAGCAACGAGATCGTCTCGTCTTCCTCTCTAGTCTCTGTGGTGAAGAGACTTCGCGTCTCTGCAGTGAAAAGACTTCCGTGTCTCTGCGGTGAGATGCCTTCGCGCTGCGACTAACCGTTCCAGATGCCTTCGCGCTTGAGCTCGTTCATCGCCTCGACCGCCGAGGCGCGCAGGATCTCGACCAGATCGTCGATCTGACTCTTCGAGAGGATCAGCGGCGGCGACAGCACGTTCATGTGACCGATCGGCCGCACCAGCGCGCCGCGTTCCTGCGCGAGGCGGGCGATGCGGGCGCCGATATGCGCTTCTTCCGGCAACGGCGCCTTGGTCTCGCGGTTGCCGACATATTCGACGCAGTTCATGAAACATTTGCCGCGCACATTGCCGACGATCGGCAGATCGTAGAGCGTCTTCAGCCGCTCTTCGAAATAGGGGCCGACCTCGCGCACATGGCCGCAAATATCCTCGCGCTCCATGATCTCGATGTTCTTCAGCCCCGCCGCGCAGGCGACCGGGTGACCGGAATAGGTAAAGCCGGTGGTGAACATCGCACCGGGTTCCTGCGGCACCGAGATCACCTCGTAGATTTTGTCCGAGAGCATTGTGATGCCGAGCGGCTGATAGCCTGAGGTGATGCCCTTCGCGCCGGTGATGATGTCGGGCTGGATGCCGAACACGTCGTCCGATGCGAAGAAATGCCCGAGCCGGCCGAAACCGGTCACGACCTCGTCCGAGATGTAGAAGATGTCGTACGCATCGCAGACCGCCTTCATGCGCTTGTGGTAGCCCTCGGGCGGCACGATGACGCCGCCCGCGCCCATGATCGGCTCGGCGAAGAACATCGCGACATTGTCGGGCCCGAGTTCGAGGATCTTATCCTCGAGTTCCTTGATCAGGAATTCGAGGAACTCGGCTTCCGTCATGCCGTCCGGGCGACGATAGGGATTCGGATTCGAGATGTGATGGACGAGCTCGTCGATCACGTCGAAACCGATCCGGTCGAACATCACCCCGGTGATCGTGGCCGTCAGCAGCGTCGAGCCGTGATAGCCGTCCATGCGCGCGATGATCTTCTTCTTGCTCTTCTTGCCGAGGCGGTTGAAATAGAAATGCACGATCCGGACCGCCTGATCGTTCGCTTCCGATCCGCCGGTCGAATAGAAGACGTGATTGAGCGTGCCCGGCGAGATCGTGGCCAGCTTGTGCGCAAGCTCGGCCGCTGGCGGCGTCGTGGTGTCGACGAAAGTGCTGTAATAGCAAAGGCGCCGGCATTGCTCGGCGATCGCCTGCGCCATCTCTTCGCGGCCATAGCCGATATTGACGCACCACAGTCCGCCGATGCCGTCGATATGGCGCTTGCCTTCGCCGTCATAGATATAGGGCCCTTCGCCTTCGCAGATGACGGTCGAGCCTTTTTCCTTGAAGGCGGCGAAATCGGTCCAGGGATGAACCCAGTGATCGCGATCCCATTCCCAGACTTGCCGTGTGTCGTACTTGGTGTTCGGGATGACTTTGGCGCTTTGCATGACCGTTCCCCGTTAATTCGCGCGCTTGCCGATATCGGCGAGCGTGAGATTGAGTGCCTTGGTCGTGAGCTCGATGAACTCGTCGACATTTGCCTTGGTCCAGATCAGCGGCGGCGAGAGCAGCATCGTGTCGCGCGTCGCCCGCATGATGAGACCGTTGCGGAAGCAATGGTCGCGGCAGATCGTACCGACCTCGCCCAGCGGATCGAATTGCTGATTGGTCTTCTTGTCCTTGACCAGTTCGATCGCGCCGATGAGGCCGAGCGATCGCACCTCGCCGACCAGCGGATGATCGAGCAGATCCTGCATCCGCGTCTTGAGATACGGGCCGGTCTCGTCGCGCACCCGATCGACGATACCCTCGTCGCGCAGGATGCGGATATTTTCGATCGCGACCGCACAGCAGGCCGGATGGCCCGAATAGGTGTAGCCATGCGCGAGTTCGCCGGCCTTTTCGCTCGCCAATGCTTCGGCCACGCGTCCGCCGATCATTGCCGCCGACAGCGGCAGATAGCCCGACGTGATGCCCTTCGCCAGCGTCATGAAATCGGGATCGATCTTGAAATGTTCGCTGGCGAACCAGTGACCGGTCCGGCCAAAACCGCAAATCACCTCGTCGGCGATCAGCAGCACGTCGTATTTCTTGCAGATGCGCTGGATCTCGGGCCAGTACGTGTCGGGTGGAATGATGACGCCGCCCGCGCCCTGGATCGGCTCTCCCACGAACGCGGCGATGCGATCGGCGCCGAGTTCGAGAATGCGGTCTTCGAGCGCGCGTGCCGCCTTCAATCCGAACTCGTCCGGGGTCATGCCGCGACCGAGCATGAAATGATAGGGCTGCATGATATGCGTGAAATTCGGCAGCGGCAGATCGGCGATCGCGTGCATACCGAGCATGCCGCCCATCGAGGCGGCCGCCATCGTGCTGCCGTGATAGCCGTTGATGCGGCCGATGATCACCTTCTTGCGCGGCTTGCCGACGATGTCCCAGTAATGCCGGGCGAGGCGCGCAATCGTGTCGTTTGCGTCCGATCCGGACGAACCGTAGAACGCGTGCTTCAGCGAGCCGGGCGTGATCTCCGCCAGCAGTTCCGACAACTCCGCCACGGGCGGCGTCGTCGTCTTGAAGAAGGTGTTGTAGTAAGGCAGTTCGAGGAGCTGGTCGTAGGCGGCCTTGGCGAGCTCCTTGCGGCCATAGCCGACATTGACGCACCACAGCCCGGCGAACGCGTCGAGCAGCCGGTTGTTTTCCGAATCGTAGCAATAGGTGCCTTCGGCGCGCGTGATGACGCGCAACCCGTCCTTCGGCAGCGTGCCGTGATCCGTAAACGGATGGATATGATGGGCGAGGTCGGCCGCCTGCCAGCGGGCGGTGGAGTTCTTGCGGGGATCGAGATTCATGATTCGCTTCCTTCTCGGGAATTAGCCATCGCCGAATCGATCGGGATATGGCCAACATTGGACAGGATGAACGAAACGCGCTCCCGGCCGCGATAAAGCGCGGCGGAGCGCATCGGACATGCCGGTCAGCGTCTTACGGGTTGAAACCGATGCGCGCGCAGAGAATCAGCAGTTCATACTGGCGGGAAAGCGCGGAAAAGGACGCCGGCAGCCGAAGGGCCGCGTGAGGGGGTGGGGGCGTCTGTCGCGCCCCGCCGATGCCCGGAATGCGCGCGATCATCCGTAAACGCTACCACAGGCGCGGATTTCGGTCCAAGGGGTACCGGGAGTCCTCATCCTGAGCTTGTCGAAGGATGAGGACCGGAGGATCTCTTTAATTTCGTCATCGCCGGGCTTGACCCGGCGATCCATCGCGCTGCTGCACCGAACGTCGTCATTGAATCGGAATCAGGCCGTTCCGTGGATTGCCGGGTCAAGCCCGGCAATAACGATCTTGAGTAAAAATTGTACGCCTCATCCAGAGCCTGTCGAAGAATGAAGGCCGCACGATCCTTCTCTACACGTTCAGCAGCAGATGCTCGCGCTCCCACGAGCTGATGACCCGCTGATAGGCTTCAAGTTCGCCGCGCCGCACCGTCATGATCGCGCGCATGAAGCGATCGCCGAGAATTTCACGCATCCGCCGGCAGGCCTGGAAACGGTGCAGCGCATCGTAGAGCGTGCGCGGCAGCGTATGCGCAAGGCGATAGGCGCTGCCCTCGATCTGCTTGGTCGGCTTCAGCCGGTCAATCATGCCGACATAACCGCAGGCGAGCGAGGCGGCGATCGCGAGATAGGGGTTCGCATCGGCACCGGCGAGCCGGTTCTCGATGCGGCGCCCGTTGCGGTCGGCGATCGGAACGCGCAGTCCGACGGTGCGGTTGTCGACCGCCCAATGCACGTTGATCGGCGCATCGAGATAGGGCTGCAGGCGGCGGTATGAATTCACGTTCGGCGCGATCAGCGGCATGATCTGCGGTAGATAACGCTGCAGCCCGGCAACATGCGCGCGGAACAAGGCCGAATCCGTTCCGTCCTTGTTTGCGAACAGGTTCTTGCCGCTGCGCTTGTCGAGCACCGACTGGTGAATATGCATGGCGCTGCCCGGCTCTTTCTCGAGCGGCTTCGCCATGAACGTCGCATAGACATTATGTTTCATCGCCGCGTGCCGGACGGTGCGCTTGAAGGTGAACACGCTGTCGGCAAGGCGCAGCGGATCGCTGTGATTGAAATTGATCTCCATCTGAGCCGAGCCGCCTTCATGCGTCAGCGTGTCGACATCGATCTCCTGCTTTTCGCAGTAATCGTAGACATCCTCGAAAAGCTGATCGAATTCGTTCACCGCATCGATGCCGTAGGACTGACGTCCGGTCTCGGGGCGTCCGCTGCGACCGATCGGCGGCACCAGCGGAATGTCCGGGTCGGGGTTGATCTGCACCAGATAGAATTCGAGTTCAGGCGCCACGATCGGTGCCCAGCCTTTTTCGGCATAGAGCTCGACGATGCGGCGCAGCAGATAGCGCGACGAAATATCGACCGGCTTGCCGTCATTGTAGAAGGCGTCGCAGACGACCTGCGCGGTCGGTTCGTCGTTCCACGGCACGACCATCATCGTGTTCGGATCGGGTTCCAGATAAACGTCGGGATCCGCGTCGGGGACGACCCAATCTTCTTCGTCCTCGGAGAATTCGCCGGTCACAGTCTGGATGAAGACGCTTTCGGGGATGCGCAGGCTCTGTTCCTTGATGCCTTTCAGGAACTTCTGCGCCGGCAGGATCTTGCCGCGTGCGATACCGGAGATGTCCGGTACGAGGCACTCAACTTCATCGATATTGCGTTCGGTAAGCCATTCTTCGAGGCGGCCGCTCATAAGTCACACGGATGTCGTGGATGATGGGGGCAAGATCGCATGCGGCCCTGAATCAAGGCAAGGCACGGCCATTTTTGCTATGCGGGCCGCAGCCCTGCGGGACTTTCCGGGGCGCCCTTGACGCCCGGTTTTGGATCGGCAGGATGCCCGCACATTTTGCGCCCACCGGAGGGGCGCCCTCATGGACAGCCGAACCGACCGCAGCGTGGCCGACGACGAGGTCGCACGATTTCTCGCCGACAACCCTGATATTGTCGGCCTCGACGTGCTGCTGCCCGACGGCAACGGCGTGATGCGTGGCAAGCGAATTCCACGCGACGGCATCGACAAGATCTATCGCGACGGCGTGCGATTTCCGGGATCGCTCTATGCGCTCGACATCACCGGCGCCGACGTCGTCGAAGCCGGTCTCGTATGGGAGCGCGGCGACGCGGATTATATCGGCTGGCCGGTTCCGGGTTCGCTCAAGCGCGCGCCCTGGCATGCGCGGCCGCTCGGCCAGGCTCTCCTTTCTATGTACGACGAGAGCGGTGCGCCGTTCTTCCTCGATCCGCGTCATGTGCTGAAGCGCGTACTCGACCGCTACAGCGCGGACGGCCTGACGCCGGTCGTGGCGATCGAACTGGAATTCTATCTGATCGACCGCGAACTCGACAGCGACGGCCGACCGCAACCGCCGCGCTCGCCGCATACCGGCCGGCGCGAGAGCACCGTCCAGCCGTTGATCATGACGTCGCTCGACGATTTCGAAACCTTCTTCGCGCGCGTCGAACAGGCGACCGATGCGCAGGATATTCCAGCGGAGGCCGCCATCTCGGAAGCGGGTCCGGGGCAGTACGAGATCAATCTCCAGTACAACGCAAATGCGATGGCCGCGGCGGATCAGGGCGTGCTGCTGAAGCATCTCGTCAAAGGCGTCGCCGCATCCTGCGGGTTCGAGGCGACGTTCATGGCGAAGCCTTATGCCGAAGAATCCGGCAATGGCCTGCATATTCATATGAGCCTGCTGGATCGCGACGGGCGCAACGTCTTCGACGACGGCACCGCGCGCGGCAGCGACGCGATGCGTCACGCGATCGGCGGGTTGCAGGCGACGACCGCGGAGGCGCTCGCCATCTGCGCGCCGAACGCGAACTCGTATCGGCGTTTTCAGGAAGGCAGCTACGCGCCGACCTCAACCGCCTGGGCCTACAACAACCGCACCACGGGCCTGCGCATTCCGAGCAGCGGCGGGAAGGCGCGGCGCATCGAGCATCGTTTCGCGGGTGCCGACGCCAACATCTATCTGGCGACGGCGGCGATGCTGGCTGGCGCGCATCATGGCGTCGTGAACAAAGTTCGGCCCGACGAGCCGACCGACGGCAATGCCTATACCCATCCGCGCGCGATGCTGCCGACCAACTGGAACGATGCGATCCGCGCCTTCGATGCGGCAAGCGTGCTGCCGGATTATCTCGGCGCCGATTTCTG
>JBBDWW010000139.1:0-6342 GCA_040902645.1 Dongiaceae bacterium
ATGCCGAAGCATCCGCACTGCGCAGCCGTTTGCGCGCCGGCTCGCCCGCGAAACCTTTCACCGTCGTCGCCGGTCGCTGACGATGCACGAGCTCACCATCGCCAAGAGCCTGATCGACCTTTCCAGCAAGCATGCTCGCGAGCGGGGCGCGAGCCGCGTGACGCGGCTCCATATCCGGCTTGGGTCGATGTCGGTGGTGTTGCGCTCGCTCTATAGCTGCTTTGGCCCGACCTCGCGCGGCACGCTCTGCGAAGGCGCCGTGCTGGAGATCGACGAGGTGCCGCTCTCGGTTCATTGCCGGCGCTGCAACGCGACCAAGCATCCCGCCGGACGCTTCAATTTTCGCTGCCCCGATTGCGGCACACCGACGCCCGATGTTTTAACCGGGCGCGAGATGCAGCTCATCGGGATCGATCTCGATTATACGCGCCACGATGGTGCGCCCGCCGCGAAGCCAGCCGCCGCCGGTATCGCGAGGACGGCGGCGGGTTAGGAATTTACCGTGAGGAGAGTTGGATGACGACGCAGGGACAACCGGTCTGGGAAATCGTGCCGCATCAGCATCGCGGCCCGGCAGAACAGCATGGCAAGGACGACCATATCCGTTCGCCAAAGCTGCATAACGGTGCTTTCAAGGCGAGAGGGCTCGCGACCTTCATGGGCGCACCTTATTGCGAGCCCGATCGCAACAAGATCCGTGCGATGGGCGCCAAGGTCTGTTTCCTCGGCGTGCCGCACGATCACGGCAATATGGTGCGGACCGGTACCTCGCAGGGCCCGGCGGGCATTCGCGAGGCCTCGACGCAGTATTTCCCCTACATGTTCGAGTACGATGTCGACCTGCTCGATTTCTTCAGGCTGGTCGATTGCGGCGACGTGCCGGCGATTCCCGGCAATAACGCGCGCAGCCATGAGCTGATCTATGCCTATGTGACCGAATGCCTCGAGGCCGGCGCCATGGTGATCCTGGTCGGTGGCGATCATTCGGTGCCGATCCCGGGCGCGAAAGCGCTCTCCGACTATCTGAAGAACGGCCGGATCGGCTATCTGCATGTCGACTGTCATCTCGATTCGGCGCCGGACTGGGAGGGCAATATCCTCACCAACTGTTCCGGCTCGTCGCGTGCGCTCGATCTGCCGAACTGCAATGCCGCTAACGTCGCGCATATGGGTTCTCGCAACGGGCTCAACCCGAAGGACTGGGTTGATACGCTGATCGACAAGGGCGCGCGGCTCTTGCCGATGTACGAATTCGCCGATCGCGGGGTCGACGCCTGCACGCGCGAGATCTTCGAGCGCGCATGGAACGGGACCGACGGTGTCTATTTCACCTGGGATACCGATTCGCTCGATGCGAGTTGTGCACCGGGCACGACCGCGCCCGAGCCGTTCGGGATCAAGGCGCGCGAGGCAATCCAGCTCGCCCGCATCGCCGGCGAATACGGTGCCAGCATCATGGAGATTTCAGAGCTCTGTCCGCTCTGGGATGCCAACAACATCACCAGCAAGCTCTCCTGCTGCATGGTCTATCACTTCCTCGGAAGCCGGGCGAAGACGCTCCGCGACCGCGGCAAGAAGGCCTGAGAAACAACCACGCGGTTGCGGCCCGGCCGTGACCTGTCATCTGTCATCCGAGGAGTGTCACGATCATGAATCCCGCCAAGAGTTACGAGCATCTATTTTCGCCGATGGACAAGGGCGACGACGTCTTCGGCGCCTCCGGCATCATCACCTTCCTGCGCGCACCGCATATCGAGATGAAGCTCGGCGCGATGAAGGCCTCGGGCGCCCGCTTCGCGTTCCTCGGCGTGCCGTTCGACGAAGGCAATATCGGCAAGCCGGGCAGCGTCGAGGGCCCGCGCGACATCCGCTTCATGTCGCACGAATATTTCCCCTACTGGTTCGAATATGAAGTCGACATTCAGGGCGATTTCGTCGATGTCGGCGACGTCCGCATCCCGAAGGTCGATCCGGTCACAGGCCGCGGCCGCATCTACAAGGCGGTGCGCGCGATCCTCGAGGCGGGCCTCGTGCCGGTTTTGTGCGGCGGCGATCATTCGATCACGATCCCGGCCGGCAAGGCGCTCTCGGACCATCTCGGCACGGGCAAGAAGATCGGCTATCTGCAACTCGGTGCGCATCTCTCCATGGCCGACGAATGGGCCGGCGAGCGCAATACCAGCGCGAGCGCCATGGCGCGCATGACCGAGCTGCCGAACGTGAGTGCCTCGCATGTCGCCCATGTCGGCATGCGCAATTCGATGAACCCGAAGGACTGGTGCGATCTCGCCAAGGAACGCGGAATCGCGATCCACACCATGAACGAGATCGTGGATAACGGCGTCGATAAGGTGATCGCCAAGGCGGCGGACCGGGTCTGGGGCGGCACCGATGCGCAGTATATCAGCATCGATATGAATGTGCTCGATGCCTCGGCCGCACCGGGTGTCACCTCGCCGGAGCCGGGCGGGCTCGAGGCGCGCGAGATGATGCGCGTTGCGAACCATCTCGGCTCGCGCGGCAGCATCGGCGTGATCGACCTGACCGAGCTTTGTCCGGTGGTCGATACCAACGGCATCACGACCAAGCTCGCCGCCTGTTTTCTCCTGCGGCTGGTTGCGGCGATGGCCCGCGCCCGCGGCGACAAGGTCGATCCGAGCCTGCGGCGTCATCAACTCGCTGCGGAGTAGGCAGGCAACCGCGATGACGGTGCGTTCGGATCAGGATCGGACCGGAACGGACAGCGCATCGTCATTGCGGCTGACGCGGATACTCGGTGCGCGCGAGGACCCGGCGATCGCGGCGCGGCTGCACGATATCTCGCATGCCGGCCGCATCGAGGAAATCACGCTCGGCCGCGACGATCTCGCCCGCCGGCGTATCCGCATCGAAACCGATGCCGGTACCGATTGTGCCATCGCGCTCGACCGCAGCGAGAAACTGTTCGACGGTGCCGTGCTGCTGCTCGAAGCGGATCGCGCGGTCGTCGTCCGGATGGAGCCCGAGCGCTGGCTCTCGCTCGAAACGGCGAGCCCGGCCGCCGCGCTGCGGCTCGGTTATTTCGCCGGCAACATGCATTGGCGGGTGCGCTTCGAGGGCAGCATTCTTCATATCGCACTCGAAGGCGTGGCATCGGACTATCTCGCTCGGCTCGATCCGGTGCTGCTTCAGGGCGGCGTACGCGCCATCGTCAAATGACGGAGATCGCCGCCCGCCTTGCGATGCTGCGCCACGGTGACAGCGCCTTTCCCGGCGGTACAGCATCCTTCTCCTGGGGCCTCGAAACATTGGTACGCGACGGGCTGGTGCGCAACGCGACCGATCTTGAAGCGATGCTGCACGACCAGCTCCGTCTGCGCTGGGCGACCGGCGAGCGCGCGGCGCTGCTGGCGGCCTGGGATGCCGATCGCGATCTCGCCCGGATCGCCCGCATCGATCAGATTCTCGAAGCGCGCACGCTGGCGCGCGAATGGCGCGAGAGTTCGCGCCGGGCCGGCTCCGCCCTCCTCTCGGTCCATGTGAATCTCGGTACGCAGGGCGCCACGGATTATCAGCGTGCGCTTGCGATCGGCGCGGACATCGCGCCCGGCCTGCCCGCGCTGGGCCATCTCACATCGATGCAGGGGCTGCTCTGGCGGCAGAGCGGCATCGATCGTCTCGATGCCGCGTTGATGGCGGCGCATGCGATCGTGCTGACGGCAACCGGCGCTGCGATCCGGCTCGGCATCATCGGCCATATCGATGCGCAGGCGATCGTCGGTCGCAGCGCGCCGCTGATCGCCGAACTGCTTGCGGAAGAACCGCCGCCGCTCGACGAGATTCATGCGTTCGTGCCGCTGGTCGAAATCGCTTCGATGCGCCACGAGACCGGCGAGATGCGATTGTTCTCCAACTGACATGATGCGCTGCGGAAAAGGGGAGGCTGCCCGATGCTGCTGACACCGACCGAACTGGAACGGCTGACGATCTTCACATCCGCCGAGCTGGCGCGCCGCCGCCGCGGCCGCGGCCTCAAGCTGAACTATCCCGAGGCGGTCGCCTTCATCGCCGACGAGATTCTCGAAGGCGCGCGCGACGGGCGTTCGGTCGCCGATCTGATCGGCTATGGCTCGACGTTGCTCACGACCGACGATGTCATGGAAGGCGTCGCCGATCTCTTGCCGATGCTGCAGGTCGAAGGCACATTTCCCGACGGCACCAAGCTGGTCACGGTTCACGATCCGATCCGGCCCGGCAAGAAGGCGCTGCCAAAGGACCGGCGCATTCCCGGCGAAATCCTGCCGCTCGACGGTGAGATCGAGCTCCATGCCGGCCGCCGCGGTACCAAGCTCAAGGTCGTCAACACCGGCGACCGGCCGGTGCAGATCGGCAGCCATTATCACTTCTTCGAAACCAACGCGGCGCTCGATTTCGATCGCGCCGCCGCCTTCGGCATGCATCTCGACATCCCCGCGGGCACGGCGGTGCGTTTCGAGCCGGGCGAAAGCAAGGATGTGGCGCTGGTCGCATTCGGTGGCACCGGCGAACTCTCGGGTCTCAATGCGCTGACCAACGGATCGGCGCATAGCGACGAGGTCAAACAGGCCGCGCTGAAACGGGCGCGCGAACGCGGCTTCAAGGGAGCCTGAACCGATGGCCAAGATATCCAGACGTGACTACGCATCGATGTACGGGCCGACCACGGGCGACTGCGTCCGGCTCGGCGATACGTCGCTGCTGGCGGAGGTCGAGAAAGACCATGCCGTGCCGGGTGAGGAATGTCTGCATGGCGGCGGCAAGACGCTGCGCGACGGGCTCGGGCTCGCGGCCGGCTATAACAGCGAAGACGGCGCGCTCGACATGCTGATCTCGAACGCCGTGGTGATCGATCCGGTGCTCGGTATCGTCAAGGGCGATATCGGCATCAAGGACGGCCGCATCGTCGGCATCGGCAAGGCCGGCAATCCCGCGATCATGGATGGGGTGCATCCCGATCTGATCTGCGGCGCCGCGACCACCGTGCGCGATGCCGAAGGGCTGATCGCCACGCCCGGCGCGATCGACGTGCATGTGCATTTCGACAGCGCCCAGCTCTGCCAGCATGCGATCTCATCGGGCATCACCACGATGATCGGCGGCTCGCTCGGCCCGATCACCGTCGGTATCGATTGCGGCGGCGCCTTCAATGTCGGGCGCATGCTGCAGGCCGCCGAGGAATGGCCGATCAATTTCGGCTTTCTCGGTCGCGGCAACACCTCGAAGTCGCGCTCGCTCTACGACCAGATCGAAGGCGGCTGCATCGGCCTCAAAATCCACGAAGATTGGGGTGCGATGCCGGCGGCGATCGACACCTGCCTCGCCGTTGCCGACGAGCTCGATTTCCAGGTTCAGCTTCATACCGACACACTGAACGAAAGCGGGTTCCTCGAAACCACGCTGGCCGCGATCAACAATCGCACGATCCATATGTATCACACCGAGGGTGCCGGCGGCGGTCATGCACCCGACATCATCCGCGTTGCGGGCGAGCGCAATTGTCTGCCGTCGTCGACCAACCCGACCAATCCGTACACGATCAACACGTTCGACGAGCATCTCGACATGACGATGGTCTGCCACCATCTCAGCCCGTCGATTCCCGAAGACGTTGCGTTCGCCGAAAGCCGCATCCGCGCCCAGACTATCGCCGCCGAGGATGTGCTGCACGATATCGGCGCGATTTCGATGCTCGGCTCCGACAGCCAGGGCATGGGCCGCATCGGGGAAGTGATCTGCCGCACCTGGCAGCTCGCCTCGAAGATGCGCGATCAGCGCGGCCGCCTCGCCGAAGAGACGACCAAACGCGGCGACAATGAACGGATCAAGCGCTACATCGCAAAATATACGATCAATGCCGCCCGCACCTTCGGCGTCGCCGAGCATGTCGGTTCGCTCGAAGCCGGCAAGCTGGCCGATGTCGTGCTGTGGCGGCCCGGCTTTTTCGGCATCAAGCCGGAGCTGGTCGTCAAAGGCGGGTTCATCGCCTGGGGTGTAATGGGGGACAGTGCGGCCTCGCTGATGACCTGCGAGCCGCTGGTGATGCGTCCGCAATGGGGTGCGTTCGGCCGGGCGAAGCAATCGCTCAGCGCCTGTTTCGTCAACCCGCTCGCGCTCGAAAAGGGCGTCGGCGATCGGCTGGATCTGCGCAAGAAGCTGCTGCCGACCCGCGGCACGCGCAAGCTCAACAAGTCGCACATGCTGCATAACGATGCCTGCCCTAAGATGCGCGTCGATCCCAATACGTTCGATGTGTTCGTCGATGGCAAACTGGCCACCTGCGTGCCGGCGAAGGTCCTGCCGCTCGCGCAACGGTACATGCTGCGA
>JBBDWW010000140.1:0-1015 GCA_040902645.1 Dongiaceae bacterium
CGTGTTCTCGACGTAGACCTTGAAGCCTTCCTCCTCGAGCATGCCGCGGACGATGCCGGCGCCCTGTTCGGGTTCGTGCCCGCTCCATCCGCCCCATACGATCAAAGCCTCGCGCATAACTTCTCTCCCATCGAAACGAATGGATCCCGTCGGGTGGCTAGTCGAACTCGCCGGTCTTCAGGTGCACCGGCATCATCGCCGGGCGCTCGGGCCGCGTATCGATTTCAACGTGAACCCCGGAGTCGGACGATATCTGGAACGCCTCCATGACCTCGAGGACGTGGAAGGCAAGGTCGCCGCTCGCCCGGTGCGGCCGGTCGTTGCGGATGGCATGCGCCATGTCGGCGACGCCCATGATGCGCAGGTTATGCTCGGCATGCCCGTGCGCGATCGGCACGCCCTGCCAGTCCTGGCTGGCAGTCGCCAGTTCGATCTTGCCGTCGAAGAAGTTCGGGTCGGGCACGATCATGGCGCCGTCGGTGCCGTAGAGCTCGATCGGGGCGTGGCGGTGGCGGGCGACATCGAAACTCATCACCATCGTTACCAGTGCGCCGGAGACGAACTCGAGCGTGCCGGCGGCATGGGTGGCGACCTCGACCGGAACGCGCGTTCCTTTCAGCGGCTTGCTGGTGATCAGCCGTTCGTCGCGGATGCGCGAGGTAACCGCGGCAACACGACGGACGGGACCAAGCAGGTTGACGAGATCGGTGACGTAGTAGGGCGCCATGTCGAGAATCGGCCCGCCGCCGGCGAGGTAATAGAAGCCGGGGTTCGGATGCCAGCGCTCGTGGCCGGGGCACATGAAGAACGCGGTGCCGGCGACCGGCCGGCCGATGGCGCCTTCGTCGATCAACTGGCGGCAGGTCTGGTGAGCGCCACCGAGGAAAGTGTCCGGCGCGCAGCCGACCCGGACGCCCCTGGCCGCCGCCGCTTCGATCAGCGTTCGCGCCTCGGCGACCGCGATCCCGAGCGGTTTTTCGGAATGCACGTGCTTGCCGGCGGCAACCGCTTTCAG
>JBBDWW010000141.1:0-1014 GCA_040902645.1 Dongiaceae bacterium
CGCGGCTCGGTCGTGATGCGCGGGCGCAGCCATATCGAGCCGCTGCCGAAGGATCGCGAGGCGATCGTCGTCACCGAGATTCCCTTTCAGGTGAACAAGGCCCGGATGATCGAGCGCATTGCCGAAACGGTACGCGACAAGGTCATCGAAGGCATTTCGGACATCCGAGACGAATCCGACCGCGAGGGCGTGCGCGTGGTCGTCGAACTCAAGCGCGATGCGATGGCCGAAGTGGTGCTGAATCAGCTCTACCGCCACACGCCTCTGCAGACCAGCTTCGGTATCAACATGCTGGCGCTGACCGGCGGCCGGCCGCTGCTGATGAACGTGAAGGACGTGATCGAAGCCTTCGTCGTGTTCCGCGAAGAGGTCATCACCCGGCGCACGGTCCACGATCTGATCAAGACGCGCGAGCGAGCCCATGTGTTGGTCGGTCTCGCGATCGCGGTCGCCAATATCGATGCGGTGATCGCGCTGATCCGCGCGGCGCCGGATCCCAACACGGCCCGCGACCAGTTGATGGCGCGGGGCTGGCCGGCCGGCGACGTGACGCCGCTGGTGACGCTGATCGACGAACCCGGCCACACGGTTGCCGAAGACGGCACCTACCGGCTGTCCGACGTTCAGGCGCGCGCCATCCTCGATCTTCGTCTGCAACAGCTGACCGGTCTCGAGCGCGGCAAGATCGCCGAAGAGCTGGAAGAGCTGGCCGGCAACATCATGGATTTTCTTGAAATCCTCGGCTCTCAGCCGCGCCGGCTGCAAATCCTGCGCGACGAGTTGAAGCAGATCGGCGACCAATATGGCAATCCGCGCCGCACGGCGATCGAGGAAATCGAGTTCGAGCATGACGTCGAAGACCTGATCCAGCGCGAGGACATGGTCGTCACCGTCACCCATGGCGGCTACATCAAACGCGTGCCGCTCTCGGCCTATCGCGCGCAGCGCCGCGGCGGCAAGGGCCGCGCCGGCATGTCGACCCGCGACGAGGATTTCGTCAGCAAGATTTTCGTC
>JBBDWW010000142.1:0-1012 GCA_040902645.1 Dongiaceae bacterium
GACGACGCTCACCGACCAGGTCATGGCGCGCTTTAGCTGAAAGAAACGATTCTCATGTCCGCCCAGGAATTTCCGCTCCGCAACCTCGCGATCATCGCCCATGTCGATCATGGCAAGACGACGCTGGTCGACCAGTTGCTGCGACAGAGCGGCACGTTCCGTGCCAATCAGCAGGTGGCCGAACGCGCGATGGACTCCAACGATCTGGAGCGCGAGCGCGGGATCACCATTCTCGCCAAATGCACCTCGGTGCAGTGGAAAGGGATGCGGCTTAACATCGTCGACACGCCGGGCCATGCCGATTTCGGCGGCGAGGTCGAGCGCATCATGAACATGGTCGACGGCGTCCTGGTGCTGGTCGATGCGGCGGAAGGGCCGATGCCGCAGACCAAGTTCGTCACGATGAAGGCGCTCGCGCGCGGACTTCGTCCGATCGTCGTGGTGAACAAGGCCGACCGGCCCGATGCGCGCTCGCATCTGGTGCACGACATGGTGTTCGATCTGTTCGGCGCGATCGGCGCGACCGACGCGCAGCTCGATTTTCCGATGGTTTTCGCCTCGGCCAAGCAAGGCTGGGCGGTGCGCGATCTCGAAAACGATCCGCGCGAAAACATGGACGTGTTGTTCGATCTGATCGTCTCTCATGTGCCGCCGCCGACGCGTCGGCCCGACGAACCTTTCGCCATGCTGGTGACCACGCTCGAATATGATCCCTATGTCGGGCGCGTGCTGACCGGGCGCATCCATTCCGGCCAGGCGCGCATGAACATGGCGGTCAAATCGATCCGCCCCGACGGCCGCAAGATCGAGGAAGCGCGGCTGACCAAATTGCTCGCTTTCCGCGGGCTCGATCGGGTGCCGATCGAAAGCGCGGAGGCCGGCGACATCGTCGCGATTGCGGGGCTCGCCGATACGACGGTTGCCGACACGATCTGCGATATCGTGGTGACCACGCCCATCCCGGCCGATCCGATCGATCCGCCGACGCTCGCCATGACCTTCTCGGTCAACG
>JBBDWW010000143.1:0-1011 GCA_040902645.1 Dongiaceae bacterium
ATGCAGGCAATTCGCGCAAACGGCCATGCAGTGACACACATGGAACACGCCGGCGGGGTGGGCGTACCTTACAAGGCGGGCGAAGTGTTCCCGCAGCCTGCCGAATATGCCGCGATGGTGGCAAAGGTCACGGCCGATTGGGGCGTGACGCTGATGTTTGAACCCGGCCGCGTGATCACCGGCAAGCTCGATGCGCTGGCGATCGCGGAAGCGACGGGCGATATCCCGCAGAACATCAATTTCGCGATCAAGACCATGGTTGCGCGCAACTTCCTCGATGCGAACGACATCGCCTACGAGCTCGCGCCCTCGGAGGCCATGCTGACGGCAGCCGACGTCGCCGAACAGGCGCGCCAGTACACCGTCCTTATCGAGTGCTACGACTGATCAACTGGCGGGTTCGCCCTCGACGGGCGTATCGCCGAGCGAACGGATCGTTTCGCGCAGCGCTTCGGCAGCGGCGGCGATCTGTGCCCGGTCGGTACCGCGAATAACCAGCGAGGTGCCGAATCTTCCGCCGCGAAAGAACGGATAGGATCCGATATCGAGTTCGGGATAGCGGTCCTGCAGCTCGCCCAACGGCTTCGCGATGATGCCCTCGCCGAGATAGGTCGAGACGGTCTGGGACAAGACCGGCGGTCCGCCGCGCAGCCGGCCGCGGGCGCTATCGAACATCGCACGCATGATCGATGGCACGCCGGCCAGCACGAACACATTGCCGATTCGATAGCCGGGCGCGCCGGAGACGGGATTGTCGACAAGCTCCGCCCCTTCGGGCATCGTCGCCATACGCAACCGCGCCTCGTTGAGCTGGCCCGGCTGGTATTGTGCCTCAAGGATCTTCACCGCATCGGGATGGCGCACCCAGGGCAGGCCGAACGCTTTCGAGATGCTGGCCGAGGTGATGTCGTCATGGGTCGGCCCGATGCCGCCGGTCGTGAAAACGAAATCGTACCGGCTGCGCAGCTCGTTGACCGCGGCGACAATCTCGCTTTCGACGTCGGAGACCAC
>JBBDWW010000144.1:0-1011 GCA_040902645.1 Dongiaceae bacterium
CGGACAGTCCGGCGCCCCGATCCGTTTCCGGCCGATGCTGAGGTTCTTCCTCCAGCGAATTTTCCTGATCGTGCCGACATTCATCGGCATCACGATCGTCGCCTTTGCCTTCATCCGACTTCTGCCCGGAGATCCGGTGCTTCTGCTCGCCGGTGAGCGCGGTATCACGCCGGAGCGTCACGCCGAGCTCATGCACCAGTTCGGGTTCGACCGGCCGATGTGGCAGCAGTACCTCGACTACATCGTCGGGCTGTTCCAGGGCAATTTCGGTACCTCGATCTCGACCAAGCGCCCGGTCCTCGGCGAGTTCATGGCCCGATTTCCCGCGACGCTGGAACTGTCGATCTGCGCCATGACGGTCGCGGTTTTCGTCGGCGTGCCGGCGGGCATCGTCGCTGCCGTGCGCCGCGGTACCCACTACGATCACGGCCTCATGACCGCGGCGCTCGTCGGCTATTCGATGCCGATCTTCTGGTGGGCGCTGCTGCTGATCATCGTATTCTCGGGTTCGCTCGGCTGGACGCCGGTCTCGGGGCGGATCGGGCTCACCTACTTCTTCAAGCCGGTCACCGGCTTCATGCTGATCGACAGCCTGATTTCCGGGCAGCCGGGGGCGTTCACCTCGGCAGTCAGACATCTCATCCTGCCGACGATCGCGCTCTCGACGATTCCGCTGGCGGTGATCGCGCGGCAGACGCGGTCGGCGATGCTCGAGGTGCTGAGCGAGGATTATGTTCGCACCGCGCGCGCCAAGGGGCTGTCGACGCGACGCGTGGTCGGCCTGCACGCGCTCCGCAACGCCATGATCCCGGTGATCACGACCATCGGCCTCCAGGTCGGGGTGCTGATGGCTGGCGCGATTCTCACCGAGACGATCTTCTCGTGGCCGGGCATCGGCAAGTGGATGGTCGATTCGATCTACCGCCGCGACTATGCGGTGGTCCAGGGCGGGCTACTGCTGATCGCGGCCCTGGTCATGAGCGTCAACCTCATCGTTGACGTGCTCTACGG
>JBBDWW010000145.1:0-6239 GCA_040902645.1 Dongiaceae bacterium
AGCGCGCCACAATCGCCCGGCCGATGCCGCGCGAGGCGCCGGTGACGATCGCGCGTTTCCCCGCGAGCAGCCCGCCGAGCGGCGCTGTCATGGGGTCAGCGGCCCTTCCAGACCGGCTCGCGCTTTTCGGCGAAGGCGGTGATGCCTTCCATCGCGTCCTCGGATTTCGGCATTTTGCCATACATTTCGAGACCGTGATCGCCACCCATGCGCACGACCCGCATCGAATCGACGATGTTCATGCCGTCGGTGAATTGCAGGACTTCCTTGAGCGCCTGCAATGCGATCGGTGCGCCTTTCGAAATCTCGTCGGCCATCGCCAGCGCCGCTGGCAGCAATTCCGCCTGCGGATAGGCTTTGTGTACAAGGCCCCATCGCACCGCCTCGTCCGCCGACATCCGCCGGCCCGTGAGCAGGAATTCGCGGGCGACCATCGCCGGGATGAGGCGCGGCAGCTTCTGCACCGCCCCGCCATCGGCAAGGATCCCGCGCTGCATCTCGGGTAATGCAAAGAACGCGGTCTCCGACATCAGGATGATGTCGCAGGCGATCGCGACTTCCATGCCGCCGCCGACGGCGGCGCCGTTCAGCGCGGCGATGACGGGCTTCTTCAGGTCAAAATATTCGGTGATCCCCGCGAAGCCGCCCGGGCCGAAGCCCTTTTCGGGATGATAGTCGTCGTCGTAATTGATGCCCGAGGCCGCCGTTTCCTTGAGATCCCAGCCGGCGCAGAAGATGCGCTCGCCCGTACCGGTGATCAGGCCGCAGGTGAGTTCCGGATCGTTCTGCAGCGTGTGGAATGCCTTGTACATCGCGCGGCTCATCGCGCGATTGATCGCGTTCGCGGGCGGCCGGTTCATCACGATTTCGAGAACCTTGCCGCGCCGCTGGGTGAGGACGAGTTCCTCCGCCATTCTGCTTCTCCCTGCTCGATGTCGAATGTTGAGATGGGTACCGGTCAGATCCGGCCGACGGCGGCGATATTGTCTTCGCCGCGCATCAGCCGCACGTAACGCCGGCGGTGATAATCCGGATCGCCCAGTGTCGCGTTGATCGCCATAACCCGCTTCAGATAATGCCCAACCGGTAGTTCCATCGTGACGCCGACGCCGCCATGAATTTGGACGGCTTCTTCGCCGACATGGCGCGCATAGCGGCCTATCAGGCTGCGCGCCGCCGCGATTCGCCGCGTGCGCTCGGTGGGATCGTTCATGCTGGCGCCGTCGGTGGCCTCGATCGTCATCGACCGCGCCAGCTCGCATTTCATGAACATGTCGACCATACGATGCTGCAACGCCTGGAAATGGCCAAGCGTCTGATCGAATTGCTTGCGGGTCTTGGCATATTCGACGGTCTGTTCCTGCGCGGCCCACATCGCGCCGGTCATCTCGGCGGCCAGCGCGGCCGAGGCGATGTCGGAGGCAAGCTCGATCGAGGACCATGCGCCGTCGCGCTCGCCGAGAATGGCGTCCGGCCCGACCGCGACATGATCGAAATCGACCGTCGCGGCACTGCCGCCGTCATGGGTGCGATAGGACGAGAGTGTCACTCCGCTCGCGTCGGAGTCGACGAGGAAGAGCGTGATGCCCGTGCGGTCGCGACGACCGCCGGACGTGCGCGCGGATACGATCAGCCGGTCCGCCGTCGATGCAAACGACACCCCGAGTTTGCGGCCGCTGATATGCCAGGCACCGTCACGATGATCGGCCCGGGTCGCAACATCGAACAGATCGTAGCGGCCCTGTGTTTCGGCCAGTGCCGCGGCGATCTGCACGTCGCCAGCGACAATGCCGGCGATCAGCGAGGATGCGGTATCGCCACCCGCTTCCTGCAGCAGGCGGCCGGAGAGGACCGCGGTGGACAGATAAGGCGACACCAACAGCGCGCGCCCGAATTCTTCCATCAGGACCATGAGGTCGAACGGGTCGCCACCGAGCCCGCCATGCTCTTCGGAAAACGGGACGGAGAGCCAGCCGAGATCGGCGAAAGTCTTCCAATGCTCGGGCCGATAACCCGGCGCCTCGGCGACGATCTTGAGCCGCTTGTCGAACGGATACTCGTCCGCCACGAACCGACGCACGCTGTCGCGGAACATCACCTGTTCATCGGTCGGTGCGAAATTCATCGTCCGAGTCCCAGTACCGCCTTCGCGATGATGTTCTTCTGGATTTCGTTCGAGCCGGCATAGATCGAGGTTTTGCGGAAATTGAAATGGACGCGCGAGGCGCTGGCACCGCGCACGATCTCGGCGGCGACATCCGCCGGCATATCGCCGGTGTCGGCCCCGGCGGACTGGCCGTAGAGACCGAGCGCCTCCAGCGTGAGGCCGAACACCGTCTGCTGGATTTCGGTGCCGCGGATCTTGAGCATGGAGGCCTCGGCGCCCAGCGCATCGGCACCGCCCGGGGCAAACAGAAAGCGCAGCTCGGTCAGTTCGAGCGCACGCAATTCCATTTTCGCGTCCGCAATCCGCGCCGAGAAATCCGGATCGTCGATCAGCATCCCTTCGCCGGCCGGAATGCGCGCGACGAGACGCTTCAGCCGCGCGATCGACGCCAGCGTGCGCGACACCTCGGCCGTGCCGAAGCGTTCAAGCCCAAGCAGGTATTTGGCGATGGTCCAGCCCTTCCCTTCCTCGCCCACGCGCTGCGCCGCCGGCACCCGCACATTGTCGAAGAAAACCTGGTTCACCTCATGCGTGCCCTCAAACATGATGATCGGCCGGACGGTAAGCCCCGGCGATTTCATGTCGAGCACCATGAAGGAGATGCCTTCCTGCTTTTTCCCGCTGCTGTCGGTCCGGAACAGGCCGAACATCCAGTCGGCATGATGCGCGTCGGTCGTCCAGATCTTGCTGCCGTTCAATACGTAGAAATCGCCCTCGCGCACCGCGCGCGTGCGCAGCGACGCGAGATCCGAGCCGGAGTTCGGTTCGGAA
The DNA here is from genome assembly GCA_040902645.1 of Dongiaceae bacterium. Lineage (GTDB taxonomy): Bacteria > Pseudomonadota > Alphaproteobacteria > Dongiales > Dongiaceae > JAWXBK01. Next base: position 2,939 of record JBBDWW010000145.1, read on the forward strand.
TAGCCCTGACACCAAAGAATCTCGCCGTTCAGTGTGCCCGGCAGAAAGCGCCGCTTCTGCTCTTCGCTGCCGAACTCGATCATGGTCGGTCCCAGCATCTGGATGCCGAAGCTGGCGATGCGCGGCGCATCCATCAGAGCAAGTTCGCGCTCGAACACATAGAACTGCTCGTCGGTCCAGCCGGCGCCGCCATACTCGCGCGGCCAGCTCGGCGCGCCCCAGCCGCGCTCGGCGAGGATGCGCATCCAGCGGCGCTGAAGCTCGGGCGCGAGATCCATCCGGTCGGCGGCAACCGACGTCCGGATTTCGGACGGCAGTTCCGCTGCGATGAACGCGCGCACCTCGGCGCGGAACTTTTCAGCTTCGGCGCTGAATTTCAGATCCATTACAACCTCTTCATCGAAGCACGGTTATTCAAGCAGCCTCCGCTTCTCCGAGACAATGGAATACTTCATGTCTGTCCTGCAACGCCGCTATGCGCGACCAACCAGGTACCCTCAATTGGTTGGCCGCGCCATATACCGTCTGCGGCGCATGATGAGAATCAGGGCGTAGCCTCCGAGCAGCGCGACGGCAGCCCCTATGGTGGAAATCGTACCGAGGACCGGGACAGCCGGCGTATAGCCAACACCCATCTTCGCATAAATATACTCGGGTACGGTCGTATCCGCACCGGTCGTAAACAAAGACAACGGAAAGTTTCCCCATGAGAGGAGAAACGAAAACAGGGCGCCCGAGAATATGCCCGGCCAAAGTACCGGTAATGTCACTTCCTTGAGTACCTGCCAGCGACTTGCACCGAGATCGAATGCCGCCTCTTCAAGCGCCGGGTCGAAGCTGTAGACCTGAATCGAGATTACCAGTGTCGCTACCGGAACTACCCAGACCAGATGGGCAAAGACCGCTGTGTGCCACGAGGTCTCGACGCCCAATGCGTTAAACCAAAGCAGAAGCGCCAGACCGAGGACTGATTGCGGGAAGAAAATAGGCAGGAGTACGATCTTCTGATAGATCGACCGCCCGCGCCATTCATATCGTGCGAATGCCAGTGCGCCGAAAAATGCAATCACGACCGAAATCGCCGTCACGATAAGGGCAATCAGGATCGACGTCTCGAACAGCGCGTGAACTTCAAGCGACTTGAGCGTCTTGCCCCACCAATCAAGTCCCCATTTTTGGATCGGGAAATTGAAGTAACGGCTGGTCGTCAATGTCGCCAGCAGCCCGGTCAGGAGCGGTGTGTAGAGAAACAGAATGATGGCGGTCGTCCAGACCACGATCAGGTTTCTACGCCAGCGCTCCCCGTGAATGGTCATTCGATTATCGCCGGCCAAGAATTCGATCCAGATCGAACCGCCGCAGCACCAGGAGGACGAGTGCGCCGACGAGGGCGATCAGCAACACGGAGAGCGCGGCGCCGAGCGGCCAGTTCTGTGCATATGTAAAGGCAATCTCAATGTCGTGGACGATTGGAATGACAGACTGTCCACCAAGAACTTTCGCTTCGGCAATCGCACCCACAGAGAGGACAAACGTCAGCAGACAACCGATGATAAAGCCCGGCATGGCGAGCGGCAGTTCCACTTCGCGAAACACCTGCAACCGACTTGCGCCAAGGTCGCTCGCCGCCTCCTTGACCTCGCGCGACACCATCGAAAGACCGAGCGTCATCGGAAAAAGCATGAAGGGCAGATACACATAGACCATGCCAAAGACGATGATTCCCGGTGTGAAGAGCACACTTTCGGCCTCGATTCCGAACACCGATTTGAATGTGCCAAGCAGGACGCCGCCCTTGATCAGAAGCAGCACCCAGCCGTACAGGCGCACATTCTCCGAAACAAAGAGAGGCAGCACCATCAGAAGCGTGATCAGATTGGACCAGCGACCGAAGATTTTGGCCAACCCGTAGGCGACGGGATAGCAAATAAGTACCAGAATGACCACAGTCGCCACTGCCATACCCAGCGACCAAAGGAATGAATAGTAAAACGTTTCCTCGACTATCGTTCGATAACTCTCGAACGTCGGCACCTGCCATAACGCAAATGTGCGTTCCTTGCCGAAGCTGAAACCGACAATCGCGATCAGGGGCGCCGCAAAGCCGAGAAGCAGCAAAAGCATGATCGGCGCCGCATGTCGGCGACCGGGTCGCCACAACCAGCTCAGCGAAAACCGGCTCCCCTCGGCCTGGCTGGCAGACATCAGTTGCGCACCAGGATGCTGTTTGCGGAATCCCAGCCGATTGTCACCTCATCGTAAAGGTTCGCCTTGAATGCCCGCTGCCGAAGAAGCTCAAGAATGAAGACGTTTTCACCCACGCGGACCTGATACTGAATCCGCGACCCGAGTGCGTACTCGTTATAAAACCGCCCCGTCAGCCGGTTCTCCGCACTGTCACCACTCTTGAGAAATCGCATGAATTCCGGGCGCACAACCAGGTGCCCGGTCTCGAATCCTGGCGGAAGCATGGGTGCGGTAAAAGTCTCTCCCAGACTGTCCGAGACGACCCGTCCTGCTTCACCGAGGCGCACATCGATGACGTTCACCTCGCCCATGAACTCGGAAACGAACTTGTCCGTCGGCTCCGTATAGATTTCGTTCGGCGTACCCACCTGCACAAGACAGCCGTCCCGCATGACGCCAATCCGGTCGGACATCACCATCGCCTCCTCGAGGCTATGCGTAATGTACATGAATGTTTTACCGGTCTCGCGATGGATGTCCTTGAGTTCTTTCTCGAGTGCCTTGCGAAGTTTGTAATCTATGGCGGATAACGGCTCGTCGAAGAAGAGGATCTGCGGATCGTAGGCAAGCGCACGCGCAAGCGCGACGCGCTGACGTTCGCCGCCGGAACATTGCGTGATCGACTTGTCATAATAGTTTTCGGGCAGCCGAAGCTGGCGCATGAGCTGAAGCGCACGATCGCGGCGTTTACCTTGCGACATTCCGCGAATCTTGAGCGAGAACTCGATATTCTGACCAACAGTACGGTGAGGAAACAATGCCAGCGACTGAAACACCATGCATGTCGGGCGCTGGTTTGCCGGCAGATCGTTGATACGCTCGCCCTTCAGAAGAATTTCGCCGCCGCTTGGCTTTTCCATGCCGGCCAGCATCCGCAGCAGCGTCGTCTTGCCGCTGCCCGACGGGCCGACGATCGTAAAGAATTCGCCCTCACCGATTACCAGATCGATGCCGGTAACAGCATTGAATGAACCGAATTGCTTTGTAAGACCCTTGAGCTCGAGGATCGGCGAGCGAACGGACGCACTCATGAGCACCGGACCGGTTTGATTAT